>JBBRKB010000335.1:0-4788 GCA_038218385.1 Cytophagales bacterium
TGCCCCCCATGGCTTCCCATCATAAAGAGGTGAGCTACGAAAAAGATGATGATGAAAATGAAAAGCGAGTTACTCCCATTGAAGCCAAAAACTGGCAAAAGGAACAATAGTAGGAATATGCCCAGGCATCCTACCAACATCCATGTCATGTGATTATTCCTCATAGTTATAGTTTTTTAGTTGTGGCCTGGATCCGGTTGCTTTGGTGAGGGATGGTGTTGCAGGTAACCACGGGGTAAAGAATATCCAGGGGATCCACCATTCCCAGTGCATTCCCCAAAAATGTCCTCCGTCATATATGTGCCACATAGTTTGTTCGTTTCAAAGTATTATTTATCCTTCCAGGAGCTTTTTCTGATCCTCGTATTCCTCTTTACTGATCTCACCTCGGGCAAAGTGCTTTTTCAGACCTTCGTGCGCAGACTCACGCCATGGTTGTTTTCGGGGCCAGTAGAAACTGCCCCTACCGAAATACCACATTATCATTCACTAACGCTATCGCTCCTTCAACCCCATTGGAAGAAACTGCTGCTGCAATACAAAACTGCAAGAATGAGCAATACCAGTATTATGATCCATCCAAACATCATAAGCCCGTAGGTTTAATGGTTAAGCCCAATGATCATGGCGACTGTCATTCCCACTACCATAATGCCTCCCATTACCAGCCCCCACGAACCCATGTGGCCATCGCCCATTCCCATTCGCCTTGTCGCATTTGTACCTTGGGCAAACTTCCCAGGATTCCGGTTGAATACCTGAAGACATTCCTCGGAATCAAAATAAAAGGTAGTTCCTTCGTAGGTACTCTGGTATGGTGTTCCGATATCTGCCTTCATTCCACAAACCGGGTCGGAGTACTTGTCAATCGCTGTGGAAGAGGGCATTCGGCCGGTAGCACATGATGCCATAGTCATTAGTGTAAAGCTGATACCTATAATCAGCCACAGATTTCGGGATGCTATATTTCTACAATTCATACTAGATGGTTTTTAGTGTTGGTCTCAATGGTTTTCTATCCCCATCTTTTCTCTGTTTCTCATCATCGTTTCTTGATCCATCATACCTTCATTGTGCATCATATCCATCATCTGCCCCATCATATTGGGCTTATCTTTCATGAGGGTCATCATTTGAGTACACACAGAGGAATCTGACTCAGCCATATTCATCATATTGCTCATCATGCCTTGCATCATTTCAGGATTATCCTTCATCATGCCCATCATATCTTCATTGTCAGACATCATCATGTTCATTAATTTACCATTGCCTTTCATCATCATTTTGGTATGATCATCTTCCATCATAGCCTGCATCAGTTGTTTTGAATGTTCATTATCGGAAATGATAGCTTCATATATCTGATTTCGGGATTCTTCATTTTCCAACATTTTGCCTACATCCCCCTGTTGCTCACATGCCGAAAAGGCTAATATCAATAATGAGAATACCGCTGCTATTTTCAATATATTTTTCATGATATTATTTGTTAAGGTTGATACTAAGAATGGGTATTTCAGAATGATTTGCCAGACTTTCTGTAATGCTTTTACTTATAAGACTTAAGAATCCTGTTTTTCCATGTGTAGTCAGTGCAATAAGATCAGCCTCTACAGTTTCCACAAATTTTAAAATCCCGCGCTCTTCATTCAGCGAATTGTAAATGTTGGTAGTGCAGGTTCCTCCTCGGGGACAGCTTTCATGAAAAGCATTCATTTTTTCCATGCTCCTGTCGGTCTCCTCAAATGAAAATGGCACATTGACATATAGTAGGTGGATCTTGGAACCGTTGAGATCGGCAAACTTCACCACTGTATGAAAGGGTGCTTTCACATCTTCTTCAAAATTGGATGCAAAGACCACATTCTTAACCGGCCATTTAGATGTTTCCTTTACGATTAGCACGGGTACGGTGGCGTCTCTCAATACCTTCTGTGCATTCGACCCTACGAATAGTTCTTTTGCGCCGGATGCTCCATGTGAACCCATCACTACAAAATCATGATGGTGAAAGGGAATGTGTTTTAGTATTTCCTCTCTACCTACATCAAACACGACAAACCGCTCTGCCTCTAGTCCCTTATCTTTAGCTTTCTTTACCAGTTTATTAAGTGCATCCTTTGCATGACCAATTTCCTTTAACGTTTCAGGAAATCGCTTCTCCTTTTTTTTATCCAACTTCACCCAGGGAATAGGGGTGATCTTAAGATGTAAAAAATGGACTTCAGCACCGGATTTCTCAGCAATAGAAATGGCAATATCTGCCGCACGGTTGGCAGCATCGGAAAAGTCTGTGGGAACTAGAATATTTTTCATTTATATAATTCGTCTCTAATGCTATAATACTCCTCCTTACTAATTTCTCCTCTTGCGTATCTCTTTTTCAAAAGATCTAGTGGCGTTTCCTTTTTGGATTTTTGTCCGGGGATATCCCATGGTGTAAAAAAAATCCAAATCATAAATATTACCCAGATCGCCCACCAAATGGTGTGCATACCCCAATATTGTCCTTCAAACCAATACATAGTTTCTTCGTTTATATATTTTTAAATCACATCAACATATTGGTGACTTTTTATTATTCAAAATTACAAGAGAATCAGCCTTTCTATTTTTAAAATTCTGTCTTTGATGTATGATATTTCTCAGATATCAGTCATTTTTTCTATTTCGTTTATGCAGTTGAGTTTGAAACAACTTCCTTTATTGTATAATGCCCTGCTTTTTTAAGTTGGGTTTGCAATTCGTCAACACTGATAGATTTATTCATGGTGACAATTGCTCCTTGTGGATTCAGATGAACTTCTGCCTCCGTAACATCAGATACTTTCAACAATGCCCTTTTTACATTGCTCACACAGCCACCACAGCTCATTCCAGATAACTTATATTCCTTTTTCATTTGGTTTGATTTTAATATTTTTAAAATGGATCATTCAGCTCCCTTACTCGAATGAGTTTCTTATTTACAAACTCCTGAATCTCCAACTCTGATAATTCTCGACCAAAGCCTGAACGCTTTGTTCCACCAAAAGGAAGATCGGTTTATTTCCAGGACGGGTATTTGATAAAGCGCATACCTGTATCAATCTGATCAGCTACTCTTTTCCATCGTTCGATGCCATCTTAGTCAAAACCATCAATATGGTATTTTTAAGCAAGCGCATGAACTTAGCCCGAGACTATCACGCACTACTTCCTGTCACAATTATTACTTTGTTTTCTAATTTTTTTATTTATAAAGGTTTTTTAAGCTGCCCTAAGTTCCGAAATGGTGTACTGTGTATGCTTTAATGCATCCTGAAGTGTATCAACTTTAATTACTGTTGATGAAGTAATTTCTGCTTCCTTCCTTGCCAAGTCAACTTGCACGGATGTTACACCGGGAGCAGCAGCTAACTTATGTTTAACTGTTGCAACGCATCCACCACAACTCATACCAGCGATGTGATACGTTTGCTTAATTGAATTTTCCATGATTTTTGAATTTTAATTGTATTTAAATTATTAGAATTATTGTTTCTTCATGTTCATTAAAATACCTCGCTGTAATTATGATCATGAAGAATCAACATAGAGGCTTCGGTTAATTCCTGTTTAGGATCGTACTCTGGACTACTCTTCACTTGCGCTATTGTAGTATCAATAATCACGGCACGAGACTCCCAATCTATTTCTTTTATCCTATCAGGTGAAATGAGCACCTTTTTTCCTGGGAACCAATGACCAGTATCCACAATAAGAAAATGGATTTTCCAGGTTGCATCATCAATTATAAAATTTTCCACTTCGCCTATGTCACCGTCCGTTGCATGAATATCATAACCTTCGACTTCATGTGTGCTTCGCAGATGGGGATTTTCATTCGCATGCGCTTTCGCCTTCATTTCATTCATTTGCTTTTCTACCGCGCTTTCATCAACTGCTGGATAGCCCCACATGCCAAGCCCCCAGTATCCGTACATTCCGTATCCGTAGTAGCCAGGCCACGCAGAGTATCCGCGCATCAACTCTTCATGCTGACGCGAAACAGGTTTATCCGTGTCAATATCGGGGCTGTTTTTTATTTTTTCCTGAGTAAGATTTACAGAAAATGTTTTTGATTCCCACTCAGGTTTTTGAAATGCCTCAGGCGAAATCAAAACCCTTTTTTCAGAAAACCATCCTCCCGTTTTTACAACCATGTACCGGATGGTAGAGGTGCGGTCATCGAAATAGAACTCCTCTACTTTTCCAATTTCACCATCAGTTCCTTTGATGGTGTAGCATAGTAAACTGTGTATGGTACGTTTCATTTTATTTTTATTTTAATTGATATTAATTAAGATTCTTCACTTTTATATTTTCATTGATTCTCAAAATCAAAAGCTAATTACTGCCTCAATATCAAACCCATTAAATTTTGCACCTGCAAATCGTCCTGTCCAGGCAGTGCCTACATATTCCTGATTTACATATTCAACCTTCGCTAAAATGTTCTTTGAAATAAACCATCCCCCACCAACATTAAGCCTGTTGATTTCAAGATTGGCCGCTGCGCTCACAAGGGCCTTGCCTTTTACCGAATTGTATCTTCCCCCGATATAAAACTTTTCTTCATTACCAAATCGATATACCAACTCCGCTGCCAGTTGCGTAAAGCCACCCTCTTTGTCAACGATGGGTTGCGTAAATGTATTGCTACCACTGGCTAGCTCGTAAATACCGAAGAACTCAAGTCCTTTAAACTTTATAAAAGGATTTATTTGCAACGCGGTAAGTTTTGTAAAGCGGGCGTTGTAACGA
>JBBRKB010000336.1:0-4769 GCA_038218385.1 Cytophagales bacterium
TAAGCATCACTTTGCCAACAACAAACTTTCCGTAGAAGGATACAAACGTTTCATTCAAAAAGAAGATGCGTATGAAGAATTGATTCACGTAAGTGAGCAAGGCGAGCGTGTCACCCTTTTTATGAAACCGTTGAAAAAAGATGAGAACCGATATATGTTGCTCATTGATGAAGGAAGCGATATCACCGCCATTGAGTTTCGTGGTTATGTCGACCTGAACCAGTTCTTCAAAGATTCTAAAAAACAATATTCATCACTGTAGCACAATGAATCCATTTCGTTTCTTCGCCTTCATTTGCCTTCTCACACTCGGCTCTTTTGAAATTGCCTTAGCGCAAAGCAAAACCACTGAAAAACTGCAAGAGCAATATCCTGAGGCACGCGCATTTTTCTTTTACAACAATACCTTGCGCATGATCAACCAGACTGAAGACAACGAGTTTGATGAATTGATCAAGGGCATTGAAAAGATGAAATTGTTAATGATCAAAAAGAACAGCAAAGGTTTTAACTATAAAGGTCTGGTGGCCGATTACACAGCAGATTCATTTGAGGAGATCATGACAAGCCGCTACCAAGGCAAAAGCTTTGACATTTATGTAAAAGAAAAGAATGGACAGACAAAGGGAATGGTTGTTTTGGTGAATGATGCCGAAAACCTTTTTGTTCTTGATATTCTAGGAAAAATTGCATTTGATAAAGTTACCAAGTTATATTCTCTCCTTGATGAGAGTGGCGATATTGGAAAACGAATACAGACCTTTGTTGAAGGCAACAAAAAGAAAGAAAAAGTGGAAGAGGCAAAATAACAATTGTCCTTCACCTATTATTTTTAATTAACCATTCAATTTCGTTTACTTAATATCTTTAACATCCCTCACACAAAGAGCTAAAGTGGAAAGGATTCACTAATTCTTTAAGAAAACGAAACTGATTAACTTTTTTGATTTGGATACAGTATTATCAATTCAAGCCCTGACAAAACATTTCGGGCGCGTGCACGCAGTCAACAACCTCAACTTGGAAGTGAAGCGTGGCCAGGTGTTTGGCATGCTTGGCCCGAATGGAAGCGGCAAAACGACAACCCTCGGCATGTTGATGGGCGTGACCAATCCCACCGCTGGAACCTATTCATGGTTTGGTGAACCTCCCTCCCACATGCTTCGAAAAAAGATTGGAGCGGTGCTGGAACATCCCATCTTTTACCCTTATCTCACCGGACAAAAAAACCTTGAGGTGATGGCCATGATCAAGCAGGCACCTGTAGCCAATATTCCGAAAGTATTGGAGCTTGTTGAACTCGCGGATCGAAAAGATGATAAATACAAAACCTATTCATTAGGCATGAAGCAACGGTTGGCCATTGCCTCTGCCCTATTGGGCGATCCTATAATATTGATTTTAGATGAGCCCACAAACGGACTTGATCCGATGGGCATCGCGGAGATTCGCGAGTTGATAAGAAGAATCGCCAATGATGGCAAAACCATTATCCTCGCCAGTCACCTGCTTGATGAAGTTCAAAAGGTATGCACGCATTTTTCGGTCTTAAAAAAAGGAACTCTGGTTTTTACGGGTGCTGTTGCTGATGTTGGAAAGGGAACTGAAGTCATTGAAGTGCACGCAGAGGCACCCGATTTTGCTGATGCCCTCAAGGGGTTTGATGGAAGTACTTCCCTGCATCGTGAGAACGGATACATAGAGGTAACGTTAAAAGAAGGTTTTCACAGCGTGGACCTTAATAAATTTTTGTTTGAAAAAGGTATGGTCGCTTCGCATCTGGTGACAAAGAAGAAAAGTCTGGAGAAACAGTTTCTGGAAATCCTATCGGAGTCATCATCAAAATAATTTTACATGTTTATTCAGCTTCTTAAAATAGATTTAAAAAAACTTATCCACTACCGCACATTTTGGATAGTGGGGGGATTATATTTTCTAACGCTAGGTGCCGGCGCAGCCAGTGGAATGGAATTTCTAAAATGGCTTGACAGAACATTTCAAATGTTGGGGTCAGGTTTAAACATAAACAGAATTCCACTTTATCATTTCCCAGATGTATGGTTGAACTTGTTGTGGTGTGCGGGATGGTTAAAAATTGTTTTAGGAATCTTAGTGGTCATATCCATTACGAACGAATATTCCTATCGCACCATTCGCCAAAATATAATCGATGGCATGAGCCGTTCTGAGTTTCTGTTTTCAAAAATACTGACCAACGTTGTGTTAAGCCTAGCGAGTTTAGTAATGATCGGCACCATTGCCCTTGTAACGGGTTTGATTTATAGTCCCTTCACAGATATAAGCAGGATACTCACCGATACAGAATTTCTACCAGCCTATTTTCTGGAAGTGTTTTTCTTTTTGTCATACGCCTTAATGTTAGGCATCCTGGTCAACCGGTCGGGACTAACTATTATTTTACTGATGCTCTCGCAGCTGATTGAATTGATCATCACCCAAAACATTGATCAATATGTACCTTGGCTAATTCCGTTTTTTCCGATGCAGTCCATTTGGAATTTAATCCCCTGGCCCTTCCCTCGTTATGCCTTTCAGGAAATTCAAGATTATCTCAAACCCTTGTCTGTCCTCATCGTGCTAGGCTGGACTTTCTTATTCAACTATTTCAGTTACCTGAAATTAAAAAGAGCGGATATTTAATTTGGACTGAGAGAAATTTCACTTGAATGAGAAGTTTCCTAATGTTCAATATCCTTACAAATTGTAGACCTATAAGGCTGGGCATTCTTCAGTCTTTTGAATTTAAAACACATCCGCGAATCTTTTCTTTTCATTATCACAAAAGGTTGAATATACCCATACGCTGTTCTTATGGGCACAAGTCCAAAAACAGGATCAGTGATATATGCAAAACACATCAATTTCTTTATAACACTTAAAGGTGTAGATGCGCCCAACTTTGCATAAATATACCAGCACAAGTCAACGACTTTATCTCCAAATCGACTCTCAAACAAACTTAAAAAATGGAAACTATAGAATACGAAAAATCAACTGCTTTCATCATCGTGGAAATTATTGAATACATCCCCCATTCTGTTGTTATCAAAACCATCATAAAAAAATCAACCGGAAATGTAAGCGCCGTTTCTGTTGACTCCGGGGAAGCGCTGACAGAAAAAACTTCACGGTTTGACACATTCATCCAGGTCATTGAAGGAAAGGCAGAAGTTATCATAGATGACAAGTCAAATTTACTTGACACGGGTCAATCCATTATAATACCCGCTAATTCACGCAATACCATCAAAGCCAACGTTAGGTTTAAAATGATATCAACGATAATCAAAAGCGGATATGAGATTGAGTAAAGACTCAATAAGTACCTAATCAATAATTGATAGCTATGGAAAATAAATTTAAAGACGGGGAAATAGTCTATGAAAGAATTAGACCGAATCAAAAATTAGTTGTGAAACGATTCTTCAAAGGAGTTTATCATTGCACAGCAGATGAAAGAACCAACGGAAAAGAGTTGTTCTATTTTGAGGGAGACTTGGCAGCAAGAACGCAGAAAAATAATTGATAATGATGCGCGTTTATGCTCCACTCCAACTTTTAGCGGTTTTATATTTATATCGGGAGATTGGCCATTATGGTATTCTAGATTTGTAAAAACAACCTGTATTTAAAAATGATCTTGCTTCCATTTCCATTTTGAAATCGCGCAATTTCGAATCGTCATGTAGCCTAAACATGATCTGTGCTCAACTATCGGAGTTCCACAAAGCCATTAATCTCCCAACATTTCATGATTGGACATAAGATGAAATAATTTCGTTCTGATATTTCCCCGTTTCTTCATTAACCAAATTGTGGTTAGATTACCCCTTAATGAAGCTATACATCAAATACATGGTTAGTTTGCGATGCAAAATGCTGGTAAAAGAAGAGCTGAAACAACTCGGGCTTCATTACGTGGTTGTTGAACTGGGGGTAGTTGAAATTCTGGAAGACATAACGGCCCATCAGCATGAACAACTAAGGGAGCGCCTTCAGAAATCCGGACTGGAGTTGCTGGATGATAAAAAGAGTATCCTTATCGAAAAAATAAAAAATGTAATCACTGAGATGGTTCATTATTCAGATGAATTACCCAAAGTAAATTATTCGGAGTATATCAGTGAAAAACTCAATTACGATTACACCTATCTTTCTAATATTTTTTCTGAGGTGAAGGGGATTACCATACAACAATTCATTATTATCAATAAAATTGAACGGGTGAAAGAGTTACTGTTATACAATGAACTCAACCTTTCGGAAATTTCATATAAACTCCATTACAGCAGCGTTGCCCATTTATCCAACCAGTTTAGAAAAGTCACTGGCCTCACGCCATCCTATTATAAGAAGCTAAAACAAAAGCGTGATGGGAATCTCGAAAACATTTGATCTAAGCTAAAGCCCTTCAACATAAAGCTAACAGTTGACACTCACACGAAGTCCGGCAGGAAGCCTATGTACTCAAACTCTTATTAGCGCTAACTATTTCAATTGATTCCAATAGGAAAAACCAATGAAGCGACACACCGATCAACACAGCGGCGTGAAATAATTCATGAGCTCCAAAAAAAGCCGGAATTAAAACAGGAAATTGAACCCAGTCAATTACTGCTCCGATCGTAAATGCCAATCCTCCATAAACCAAGTATTTAATCGAGATGGCTTTCTTTAGTTTCCAAATCGCAATGGTCGAGATCATACCGAGCCATCCAAAGGTAAGGAATACGGAATGCGTCATATAG
>JBBRKB010000337.1:0-4758 GCA_038218385.1 Cytophagales bacterium
GTATTTGAAATTTTATGTCGCTTCGTTGGTTGCCGTAAACCGCATCTACACCAGAACCTATGCTGTCTTCATGTTGAAGCCTGGTGTGTGAATAGCGCAACCAAAAACTAAACATGGTATTCAAATCATACGAAAGCATAATATAGTTTCGGACGCCTTGCCCATAGTATGCAGGAATGGAGAAGGCGAGCCACACATCATCTTCGTAAACATACTGACGGTTGTCATAATCTTCCGTATCGAATACGGCATACCGCATAGTTGCTGATACTTTGTTTAGTGTAAAACGCACATCTTGTATCAATGCCATACCTGATGTGTAACGCTTGTCAATGGCATACGTGCTGAATTGTGCACGTGTTTTCAGGCTTACGTATTTTGATGCTTTCACCTGATAGTTTGCTAAAATATTTTGACGCACACCAGGTACTGTACGATATGTAGGAATGTTTTCCTGATTACTGTTCCTGTCTTTTTTCTCTTGTCTGTATTGAAGGTAGATAATAGAACTGCTCGTTGGTTTATAATTGAGGCGTGCAAGCCATTCAAATCCATCGGAGGGTGCGTAGTTTCGAAAACGAAGCCATGGAAATTTGAATAAGTCAACATAACCGGCTAATTCTATTCGTTTGCTCCATCGGTATTTCCACCCGTAGTATAGGCCTGTTTCATTTTGGGGAACGGATGCTTCGCTGAATGCATTGGTAAAGAAGGAGATGTAATCCCGTTGGTATTTTCGAAAGGCAAAGGAAACATCAAAGTTTGTTGTAAGGCTTCCTAAAATTCCTGCGACTACGCCATACCCTCCTTCCAATGTCTTTGCCGCTTCACTGAAGAGAGTGAAATTATTTAAGTTGTAATTTAAATAGATGGAAGCATTTGTATTGGATGATCCTTTGAAAGCATATCCATTATAGAGCCGCGGGCTTCGGTTGATGGGATGTTCAAACTGTGTTGCACTTGTTATGATACCAACATCAAGGTTTTGTTGATGAAATTGTAAGATGCCTCCATAGGTATACTCTGAAATAATTTTCCGTTTTGCAAGTTCATTTAAATTTCGATGATACCCTGTATTTTGAAAACCAGAAATAAATTCATTTGCACTATCGGATTCAATAGACGCATCGCGCGAAGCTAACGACAAGAAGGAGGTGAGATTTACATGATCAGTGAGTTTAATGGTTGCCATAGCACCACTAAAATTTCCATTTTCGTTTGTGGATGTGTAGGGAAGTGCGCCAATGTTGCTTCTGCGAATAGTGGTAATGGTTTCACCACCTTTCCCAAATCCAAAGGCGCCACCGAGCACCAGTCCTTGTCCCGCCTGGATTTGATAATCCCCGATGATGAGGTTGTTCAACCTTCCTTTATTTTGTAGTTGAATGTGTGCTGATATAAAATCAAAACCATATTGTTTGGCGGAAGGATTCCATGTGATGGATTCACCTGCATCTTTTTCCATTGTAAATCCTAAACTAAAATCGCCCGGCCTAGAGGTTCTAAACCGATAATACATTTTGTCTGGCGAGCCCGTGAATTTTTTTGAAGGATCGTTTTCAATAAAACCTTGTTTCCGTTCCAGCGTTCGTTCATATCGTATCAGAAAGTAATTATTCTTTTCATGAAGAATTCGCTTTATGAGGTTCATGTTAATACTTTCACTAGCTACCTGTACAGTGAGGAAGGGTGTGATTCTTTTAATGGTGGTTGAATCAAGTTCGGGTATTGCTTGTAGTTCATATAAGGATAAGAGTTTGTTCTCATTTCGATAAGCGAGTAACGCACTGAGTTGTGCTTCCGTCAGGATGGAAAGAAATCGCAGTTGCTCTTCTGTTGCCTGGTTGACATCTAAAGGATTTGAGAGAATGAGTGCGAGGTTTTCATACAGTGCTTCAGCATTTTCAATGCCATCTTGCGTTCCCATAATGTCATCAACAAGCCGTTGTAAATTTATTTCTTCCCGCGGTGGTTCTTGAGCCATCACATCAAGAGATACTAGCACAGCGATAGTGAAGAGCCAACTTCTCATGACCGAATGATTTGATACCCAACACCCGCCTGGTGCATGATGCCAAGCAAGTTGGAATATTGAAAGGCATAATCAATCTTGATTCGTGATGATTGGAAGCCTGCACCGAAGTATGCGTTGGCTGGATAAAGATTGAAACCCGCACGGAAGGATACTTTCGTAAAAGGTTTATACTCCATTCCGGATTTCCATGCCAATGGTCGGTCTATTTCTTTTTCCAGTTCAGTTGTTACAAATACCTTTGATGAAAGCTTAAACCCAACGCCAACGGTCATGATGGTTGGTATGCGCTCGATCTTTTCTTCTGTTATATAAGGTTGATTAAGATTTCGGATAAACGCTCCAATCAGAACGTTCTTTGTGATTTCCGTTATACCTCCAAAATTAAAACTAACAATGCCCCGTGTTCCGAATCCTTCTGCCTGATATTGAATGTAGTTGATTGTAGCTCCTAATGATGTAATGCCAAACGTATTGCTAAATCCTGCTGTGGCGATTTGTTCATTGTAGAGATCATCGCCAAAACGATAAAGTCCCATACCCATGACTCCTAGTTTTGTAGTGACCACACCAACCCCTGCCATTTGATTCATACCCGTCAGCTGTGGATTTACTTTGTATGATGCTGCAAATGTTGGATTGTTTACAACGGCTAATCCACCTGGATTATTGAACAGTGACCATTCATCTTGAAGACATGAAATGGTGTTGCCCATTCCAAAAGCACGGGCGCCCATGGTAGTGGACACACTTTGTGAAAACGTAATGTGGACTATACATAGAAGCACGCATGCCACAAGTGTGGATAATTTCATAGAGAGGATTTTGGTTTAAAATAATAAATCGAAAATTGGTTTCCGAAGTATTCTAAAGAAATCCTTTTAGTACTGTCAGCATGTGAAAGTAGAAACGGTGAGAAGAGTAAGATGTAACGTTTGTCAAGCATAAGGCTCGAAAAAAATAATTTTCCTGAAGCATTACTGATACGTGCTAAACACTACATGTATTTGTCGTAGTGGAGTCTGGCAAAGCCGACCCCAATAGGGGAACACTCAACCCCACCAAGACATTATAAATTAGTGAAACAGTTTTGTCCTTTGGGAGAGCAAATTGAAGGACGCTGTTTGCGACCTCTAATTTTTTAATGAACATTTATAAAAATAATCCTTGATATGACCAAGAAGAAAACGGTTGTTGAACTTCCGGATGAAACAGTAATCAGTAAAACATACTTGATCAGAAACCATAAAGTAATGTAGGATATTGATCTGGCCGAATTGTATCAGGTTGAAACCAAGAGGCTCAACGAGCAGGTAAAGCGGAATACTTATAGATTCCCTGAAGATTTTATGTTCCAGTTGACCGATGAAGAATGGGAATCTTTGAGGTCGCAATTTGCGACCTCAAAAAAAGGTAGCGGCGGTAGAAGGTATGCTCCCCTTGCATTTACCGAACATGGCGTATTGATGTTATCAAGTGTTTTGAACAGCGAACGCGCTATCCAGGTGAACATCCAAATTATGAGGATATGTAGTAAGCTGAAAGGTATGATTATGGATCACAGAGATATCCTACCCAAATTGGAAAAGCTGGAGGGAAAAGTGGACAAGGATGATGAGAACTTTTGTCGTAGTGGGGTCTGGCAAAGCCGACCCCGCGAAGGGGAACACTTAACCCACCCACCCTGTAACCTCAGCAAAATGTTTAGGCTGAAAAATAAAAGCTTTGTCCCACTTATTTCTTTAGCATCGTATAAGTAAAGAAGCAAGCAAGGTTTGCTCGTTTAGTGAATGTAGCTCGGTTTTAACTCAGTTGTACGCGGGGTCGGCTTTGCCAGACCCCGCTGTGACAGTTGGGGATCGCGTTATATATGAATAATAAGATGATTTATAAATCCGATCGCCAATCAATATGCGTATATAGTCATATCTTATAATCATGCGACTAATTTTTTGTTTTGTATTTTATTGTATCGGTGCCTCGCTTCATGCTCAAGTAATTGATAATGCTGCATCGTATAGAAACATGGGTGCATCGAAATATTTTAGAATCCACTATGAGAATGATTACTTCTCAACTACCGACATCTATTATACGCAAGGTGTAAATTTTGAATTCGTTCATCCAGGATTGGGGCACACAATACTTAACCGGTTTTTGTTTCATGCTGATACGAAACAAACGAAATATGGGATTTCTCTTGAGCATTTAGGTTATACACCAACCAGCATTTCGCGCGCTGAGATATTGGATGGTGACAGACCGTTTGCTGCTTGCTTTTTTCTGAAACCATTTTCAATAACCAATGACTCGGTGAGGCGAACTCGCATTGTTTCATCACTAAGTGTTGGTGTTATCGGGCCGGCAGCGGGAGGGAAAGAAGTACAGGCTACTATTCATAAATGGATTGGCGATACAAGTCCGCTGGGTTGGAATAACCAAATCCAAAATGATGTTATGATCAACTATCAATTTGATTATGAGAAGGAGCTGGTGTCAGCAAAATATTTTGTGGCAACGGCTAAAGCGGGTGTGCATGTCGGTACGGTAAGCGATAAAGCTTATGGCAGTGTAATGGTCATGGGAGGCTTGTTGGATAATCCTTTCACCTATTTTTCAAAACAAAAAAGAAACCTGCAGCTATATGTTTATGCCGAGCCACAGATACATGCAGTTGCTTACGATGCAACCCTGCAAGGAGGTTTGTTCAATCGATCAAGTCCCTA
>JBBRKB010000338.1:0-4749 GCA_038218385.1 Cytophagales bacterium
CGGGGAAAAGATAATGAAGATTGAGGGAAATTTTGCAGGCGCAGATTTTTTTAAAATATTTTCATATCCACTTCTACTGGGAACAAAAGATGCCGCGTTGAAATCGCCCGAGAGCATTGCCATATCAAAGAAAATGGCAATCAATTTTTTTGGTTCTCCCGAGTTGGCGATGGGCAACGCTTTGCTTTTCGAGAACTATAAAGACTTAAAGGTAACAGCGGTGTTTGATGACATGCCGGAGAATGCATCGGAAAAACTGGAGTACCTCATCAACTGGGATTTTTTTGTGGAGCAAAACAGTTGGCTTAAAGTCTGGCACAATAGCGGACCCTTCACGTTCATCAAGCTTCGTGAACACACCGAGGCTGTAAACGTCCAGACTAAGATCAAGGACTTCATTAAAAAATATGATAATGAATATTCCGATCTGGATCGGTTAGAGCTCGGCCTCCAACCCTTCAAAGAGAAATACCTTAATAGCAATTTCAAAAATGGTTATGTGTCTGGCGGGCGGATAGAATATGTGCAGATGTTTCAGTGGGTGGCCATTTTCATCGTGTTGATTGCGTGTATCAATTTCATGAATTTGAGCACAGCCCGATCCATGAAACGCGCAAAAGAAATTGGTGTCAGAAAAGTTAACGGTGCGTATCGTTCCTCCTTAATTTTTCAGTTTATGTTGGAAGCCTTTCTGTTTACAGGTTTCGCGGTTTTGTTTTCTCTACTATTGCTTCAACTGCTGCTGCCTCAATTCAATTTACTGACAGACAAAAATATTCAATCACCCCTTCAAGATGGAAAGTTTTGGATTGATGTAGCTATTCTTACCTGCCTTACAACAATTGTATCAGGAAGCTATCCAGCACTTCTGTTATCATCTTTTAAGCCCTTGTCAATTTTGAAGAGCAATTTAAAGATGGGTTCTTCAGCTATTTTTTTTCGTAAAGGTTTAGTGGTTATTCAGTTTGCATTATCAGTGATATTCATCGTGAGTATGATCGTGATAACACAACAGGTAGATTATGTTCAACATACAAACCTGGGTTATCAAAAGGACAATCTTATTTACTTGCCACTGACCGGAGAAATTGCCAAGAACTTTGACACTTTCAAACATGAGGCATTGCAAACGCCCGGAATTATAGGCGTAAGTAAAATGTCGCAACGCCCGTTTCTAATTGAAAATACCACAGGAGGTGTTGAATGGGTAGGTAAAGCACCGGACGCTCTACCCACTTTCACGCAAGCAGCAGTTGGTTATGATTTTGTAGAAACTATGCAAGCCACATTACTGCAAGGCCGGGATTTCTCAGAAGACTTTGCCGACTCTGCAAATTTTATCATCAATGAAAAAGCGTTGAAAACTATTGGATATGAAAATCCCATCGGAATGCCGCTCACATTATGGGATATAAAAGGAACAATCATCGGGGTAGTAAAGGACTTTCACTTTAACTCTTTGCATGTTCCTATAAAACCATTAGTTCTACGGCTAAACAAAGGTGGTTGGGGAACAGCGCTTATCCGTATTGAATCCGGTAAAATGTCTGAGGCGTTAACTAGTTTAGAAAGCTTGCACAAAAAGTTAAATCCTGATTTTCCTTTTGCCCATCAATTTGCTGATGAAGAGTACGCCATGCTATACAAAAGTGAGCAAGTAGTTAAAAAACTTTCCGGATACTTTGCTTCGCTGGCGATTTTTATTTCATGCTTAGGTTTATTAGGCCTTGTCATTTTCACGGGTGAGCAACGTACAAAGGAAGTTGGAATCAGGAAAGTCTTAGGCGCAACGGTAACACAGATTGTCACTTTGTTGTCAATCGACTTTATGAAATTAATAGTAATAGCGATCGTGTTAGCATCTCCGGTTGCCTACTACGCCATGAGTCTTTGGTTGGAAGGATTTGAATATCACATTGAAATTCAATGGTGGATGTTTGGGTTGTCAGCGCTTGGTGCGGTGCTGATCGCAGTGGTGACAATAAGCTCGCAAGCCATTAAAGCGTCCATGGCAAATCCTGTTGATAGTTTGAAGTCGGAATAAAGTGTATGAAAGAAACACATCACGAACCTCCAAAAATTTTCCTCCGCTTCTTCCGCTGGTTCTGTCATCCGAAGTTGTTGAAATACATTGAAGGAGATTTGATGGAGTTGTACGCTTTGATTATTAAATTGGCAAGCGTCAGCTTTCAGGTATTAAAGCACAGCAATTGCAAATCCGGTAAATAGTTTGCGGTCAGAATGATTTTTTATTTTTTTTTCTGAACTGAAAATGTTTCCAAAATTTAACTGAACACTTCTGAAAAAATCCCTAGGTGTCGAACACTAAATCAGTCTGTCATCCAAAGTAATGCGTCTATTACCGACAACTTTTACCGACGTAAAATCGGGATGGGTTGGGTTGAGCAAAATATTATGTTCGGAAGAGGTGACCGAAGGGACTGCTATCGCAAGTGATGATAGACTTATCAACCAGGCTGTTCCCCATCTTTGTACGTTGTCATGGTATCCTTTCTTATTCCAATTTTCTGGAAGATCCGTTTCGTTTTTTGTTACGATTGCAGCATCTGGAATTTCAAGTGTTAGCAATACTAGATCAGGAGGTTTTACAGACGGAGGTAAGTGCACAACACATTCAAGAATGGCTAAGGAGATGTTGCCCGAAGTATATAACATCGGAAGTTTTCCGGCCACATGCCAACGCCCCGACACAAGCGTTGAGCCGATGCCACTGATGTCAGTCGCGTATTTTACTTTTTGAATTCGATATACGTGCATTAATAAACACTATGTTCAATTCTCAGGAGCTCATCTTTTATTAGATCTATCCCAAGATTGGATGATAGCAATGTAATAGGTCGATCGTTATTCAGTGCAGGGATTGGCGAGTTCAACCAACTCACAAAAGATTCCTCCTCATTATCGAAAGTGGTTATTCCAATTTCATATAGCTCTGCCAGCTTGAGCAGATTTTCAGACGCAGCATAGGTAATGTTGGCTGTTCGCTTTTGTCGTTGATAGGTTCTTACGGAGACGCCAATTAATTCAGCCGTATCTTTTTGCTGTAAGCCAAGTTTGCTCGAAATAAAAACAACATGTCTTTTCTTCAAGGGTCGTTGTCTTATTGCGCGCCACAAAGCTTGTCTGGAATCTATTTGTCCCAGCCCTGCTTCACCTAAATGTTCCAGAAATTTTATCATAATTTCATACACGTCATTTGACGTAGTAAATTACGCCATTGAGGAGTATTATCCAAACAAAGAATTCACTACCCAACATAAAATGACTTACAGAATCTTCATTTGCCCCTCCTTCGGTTCCTTAAACGCGTCACATTTAATCAAATAGTTTTCCATTTCATCAATACTTTCTCCGCTTAATGTGGAACTGAATTCATAAGCCCTCAGAAGCATTCTTACATACGGATCTGCAATGCGTTGTCTTGTCAGTTTTTGTAACGCTCCCATATAATCATCTCGATACACTGTAGGAATAATTATTTTAGTTAATCCTTTAGCAGACAGTTCAGCATTCATCATCACACGCGCTATTCGTCCGTTGCCATCATTGAACGGATGTACCTCACTTACCAGAAACATAATGTAAACAGCTTTTGCAAAAGGATCCTGCAGCAGGCTGTACCATTCAAATCCCCTCTTCAATGTTCCGGCCACCAATTGCCAGTCGACAAACTCCGAGCTACCCGCTCTGTTATTTTTATCCTTGAATTCACCCGGTCTTTTAGAAATACGTGATTGCAAAAGTATGGCATGTCGCTTTCTCATTAGAGCGAGAAGTTGGGTCGAACTGTTAGGACAAATGGACATCTCTTTCTGGTCAGAGACGATTCGGTACGTTCCAAGTATGTCGTGTGAATCCTCATCGCGTAAAGGTAAAGGCGTTTCGGTAGTAATGATTTCCTTTGCTTCGCTTACAGAAAATTGTGTCCCTTCTATGTAGTTGGAAAAATAACTTTCGAAGAATGCGAATGTGTTATATGCTTTGTAAGATGTATTCACATCGTTGCGTTGGGGAAAAACCTTACCAGCAAGTTCTTCATATAAACTTTCGAAAAGTCGGATTCTATCAGGATCGAGTGGGTCGCCCATCGCGCGTGCTATGGCCGCAGGAGACGTTAAGTTTTTGGACTCTCCTGTAGCAAGCAAGTTACTGATTAGGGCATTTAACTTTTTAAATTCTTTCTGCATTCCCAATTCCCCTGAAATGTCTTTTGCTCTGTTGCGAATTACATTCAAGCCTTCTTCCCCTCTTGCTCGTATGATACCTTCAAGCCTCTCTTCAAGTTCAGGCAAGGGTAATATTTTGGATTTTTCGCCTTTGGATCTTGTGGGCTGCAGATTCTCAAGAAATGCTCGTGCCTCTTGCGAAAGATAGAGAGATTCAAAAAAAAGATTATCACCAGCTATCGCCGGAGAACCACTTAAAAAATGAATAGTCAATCCCGGGAGATTAATGTTCTTTGTGTACGTGTAGGTAAGGTAAAGGTGACCACTTTTAGTTGGCTGTGCCTCCAATGCTGTGCGATGGCTCAGTACGGCGTCTGGATATTGGTTGGCTAATATCCGGTACCAATTTCGCCTTATCAATATTGCAGGCTCTTCAGAAAAGTTGGAAGAGTAAATGCGCGGCGCAATTTTTCGAATTTTTCCCGCCTTCAAGAGATTTGCTATACGCTTCGAGTCTCCTTTATCAGACGAACCGAATATTAATTCTTGAATTCGAGAGGTA
>JBBRKB010000339.1:0-4740 GCA_038218385.1 Cytophagales bacterium
CGGGCACAGGCATGATTTGCTTGAGGCAATTGAAGCCTAATTTTTTCATAAGGCGAAAGTGTTGGCGCATTTCTGGTTCGCCTTCATCGGGGTGTTGCACATATACCACACCGGCAGGCATAGGATGTAACTGGTTGTAAATGTTTTGCTGTGGGGATTCGTGCCGCTTCGCATAGGTAGGCAATAGGAAGTCTACCTTCTGCGCAGACACGAACAGCGGGGAAAGAAAAAATAAAAGAATAGTACGTTTCATGTTCAGTATTTCATTGTGCTCATTTGAAAATTATTCAACATTGTCCATACGTGACGAACGGCACGATTGACATAGTACCACAGACAACACAATTGAATAACACTCCAAACAAAATTTGTTCACCGTTGGTAAATAATTAAGAGATACTTGACTTGCAATGAATCGATCGCGATTCGGTTTAAATCAACGCAAGGAGATGGAACCATCTCCTTGCGTTTGATCATTCCACAAAAGTCTATTTTGTGAAGGTTGCCTTGTACGCTACAGAGTTTCGTCTGGTTGAGTTATTGATACTCCAAACCAATTCCATACTATTAGCGCTCATGCTATTGACTGTGTAGGTAGTAAAAAATCCGGACTCCTTTTTATGCGGAAGGGCTGACTCGTAAATAATGATGTATTGTTTATTCGCACTGTAGTCAATGTTTCCAGCTTCACCAAATGAAAAATTTCCTTTTGATGTGGTCAGTTTTGGAGGATTGGGATCAATGAGCTCCGTAAGATCCACAACAACAGAATCTTTTACTCCGGCTGCACCAAAGGTGAAAACAATATTGCTGCTTTCTGTATACGTGCTATCAGTATAATATTGATCATTTCCCTCGCCACGCTTAACGGACACCGTAACCTCACGAGAAGTTGTGCTCCAGGCGCCGCTTAAGATAGCGGAGTCGAGCGCTTTATTTGTTGGCTTTACTTCATCACCACAACTCGCCATCAGCATAACAATGCATGTGAGGCTCAGTATATTTATTAATAGTTTTTTCATTGTCTTTACATTTAAATACTAGAGACCAGGGTTAAACATAATTTCATTGGACGGCAAATCGTATTGCAGAAGGTCGCTATCCCACGGTAACACATCAACACCTCCTACGTACACTTTGTCTTCTTCAGCTTTCTCACCCAGTGGCACTTTTATGGCGCCGTCAGTAAGTGCACCTAATCGCTTCATATCCAAAAAGCGGTTTGATTCAGCGAATAATTCACGTGCTCTTTCGTCAATAATTTCATCTATAATTTCCTGTTGGTCAGCACTTACAAAATCCTCCAAGCCAGATCGGTTTCTTACAACATTCAGATCGATTAAGGCATCACTGAGATTATTATTTCGTGCGTTTATTTCAGCACGCATCAAGTGAAATTCAGGAGCGCGCAGCACCGGTAGGTTGACAAATGCTAAAGCAAACTTATTCTGCCACCAATTGCCGCTTCCATCTACCTCCACCAATTCCAGAAAGCGCCTGTCGTTTGCCTGATCAAAAAGATCTTTAAAGGGTTGACCCATCATCATGAACTTGTTTGTTCTGGCTCCGGACGGACGCGTGTTGCGATAGTAATTCCACTTGCTGTCTTGTGTAAGCTTCTGAGCGGTAGTGCCTTCAGCTGCATAAATTATTTCGCTACCCAGCCCAGGGCCATACGCATTATTTCCCTCGCGCTGAAAAACGTCAGAAAAGTCGTCATTGAGAGGAAATTTGGTTGAACCCGATGCCGATATCGGTCCTAGCAATTGATTGCACATCGCAAGAGCATTTGCGTTGTCAAGCATTTGGAAATACACTTTTGCAAGATAGGCAGTGGCGACATCCTTTGTGTGGCGAATCTGATACGCAATGGGATGAATGTCGGGGTTGTAGTTCTCGGGCAAGAGTTGCTGTGCCTTCTCCAAGTCTCCCACAATATAGCCATACATATCGCCTACGGTTTCTTGCTTGGCAGGGATATCAGACGGAGCCAGTATGGTCCAGGTTCTATAAACAAAAGCCATGTCACTGGTTGTTGAAGGATGAAATTGTTTTCCTAACAGCACTGTAATTTCCCAATTGACAATTCCACGGATCAGCAGTCCTTCTCCCTTCAGCCGTTCCTTTTGTGCTTTAATATTTGGGTCACCATCTGCCAATCCCTTATCAATTGACTCAATTACAGTGTTGGCCATGTTCAAAGCAAAATTACCCCATTGGATCACCACCGCTTGGTTGTTGAAGTCGCGGCCGTGATAGTAGTGGCGGTATGCATCACCATCACGACCCGTTATCCATTTACTTTTGTTTTGTGGAAACGCGGTGTACAAGTCACTGTTGTATTCCGTTGTTATTTGAAATGTTCCAAAACCGGCGGGGCTCCATAGTGCACCATACCCACCATTTAATAAAACATCCAGATCCTGCGCTGACGTGCGCAAAGATTCAATTCCCTGACTGGTCTCTGGCTTTATTTCGTTAATAAAATCTTCGCATGCGGTGGCGAGAAATGCCAGCCCCACGATTGCTGCTTTTATATATATATTTCTTTTCATGGCTGTTCTATTAAGTATTAGTTATAGTCCAATGTTCAAACCGAACATAAATGTCTTCATCTGAGGATAACCGAACTTATCAACACCCGGAGAAATGTTACCGCCTACCTTATCTTCCTCTTTGGTGTTAAAGAACTCTGGATCTTGTCCGGGATAGTTGGTGAACGTTAGTAGGTTTTGTGCCACCACATACACCCTTAGGCTGGATAACTTGATGCGTTCGATAACCGCCGCTGGAACAGAATAACCTAGCTGAACATTCTTCAACCTGACGTAACTTCCATCATAGAGAAACCGTGTGCTGTTGCGTCCAGTCATGGGCGAGTTCCAGAGAAGAGGAACATTGGTAGGATTCTCTTGAGTCCATCCGTTAACCAGATCTGGGGAAACGTTACCGTCAGTAGATGGATACATAAAATCACGTATGGACTCGCTGTATATGTAGTTTCCAAACTGGAAAGTAAAGAGGAAATTCAAATCAAAGTCCTTGTACCGAACGGTGTTGTTTAACCCACCATAAAAGTCGGGATAGGGTGTTTTGTCCGTCAAGATTGCACTCTGCGCACTGAACTCACTGTTGCCCATTTTGGTCGCATCATATAGTTGTCCATTAAGGTCACGTTCCGTAGCGTTTCTGTTTTCGGCCTTGGCTTGATCAACCCCCACAATAAGTTCATGACCTGTCTGTGGATCAACACCTGCCCATACGGGAAGATAGTATGCTCCCAGCGGGTGACCCTCCACAGCGATGTTTGCTCCCGACTGAAGCCAAACTTGGCTTTCTGACATTCGCCGTACAACCGGGCGTGCGGTAGAGATATTAAAATCCGTTGTCCATACAAAACCATTGCGTTGCAGGTTTCTAGTGGTGAGCGAAAAGTCAAACCCTTTGTTCACCATCTCACCGAGGTTGACATTAATGGCCCGGGTAAAATAACCATGGAATGTTCCGATTAGATAGTCCACAATCATATCATTCGAATTCTTATTGAAGTAATCGAAGCTACCACTTAGCACACCGTTAAAAAGTGTGAAATCTATACCTACGTTGGTTTGAACTTGCTTCTCCCATTGGATGTCCTGATTCCCAATTCTATCAAACAAGAATCCGGGCGTATTGCCATAAGGTGCCCAGCCTACCAATGTAGATAAGTAAGGGTAATTGTTGTCAAAGTTTGCATTGCCTACAGAGCCATGACTTATGCGCAACTTCAAATTTTCAAGCCACGCCACATCTTTGACGAAAGACTCTTCTGATATCAACCAGCTCACGGCGGCACCTGGGAAATTTCCCCAGCGATTGTTGGGGCCAAAGCGTGACGAACCATCACGGCGGAAATTCACTTCGGCAAAATACTTTTCCTTAAAACCGTATTTCGCACGTGCTATGTAGGAGAGGAAACGATACTGGTTGAAGGATGTGCTAACCCGGGTTGTTACCACTTCAGTGTTGGCGTTCGTTAACGTAAAATAGTCAGATGGAAAGCCTTCCTCGGTAACTCCGTTTCCGTCATTGGTAAAACTTTCCATGGTCTGGCCGGCCATCACATTTACATAATGGTCACCAAATGTTTTGTCATAGGTGAGGTAGTTGTTTGTATTCCAGAAATACGTTTGATATCTACCATATCCTATTGAGCCTGACTGAATCGGGTCGATACCATCGCCGGGTCTGTGAAATTCCCTTGATTTGTAATTCCTGCTTCTTGTACCGGTGTAGGCAAGTGACCAGTCTGTGCGGAATTTCAAGCCATCAAAAAACTTAATTTCAGCAAAGGAATTGGAAACCATCTTCATGCTTTGGTTGTCACGCCAGGACTCTTCACCTCTATAGAGCGGATTGATTCCCTGATTGCCTGAAAGATTTCGGTCATAGAAATATCTTCCTTCCCGCGATGGCGAGTTCACGGGGTAAATAGGTAATAGATTACGATCAGTTGAACCCTCTTTATTTTTGTAAGCATCTTTGTATTCACCATACGGTTGATTCGTAAACTTAAAATTACCCGTTAAATTTGTTCCCAGCTTTAGCCAGTTTGTTACCTTGTGATCGAGGCTCATGCGCACATTCACACGTTGGTAACGGCTCCCGATGTCAATTCCCTTTTCATCACGGTACTGACCACTCAGGGTAAAGGTTGTTTTTTCTGAACCTCCTCCTGCTGAAAATCCGATTTGATCATAG
>JBBRKB010000340.1:0-4703 GCA_038218385.1 Cytophagales bacterium
ATTCAAACCATTTTCCACTTCATTCTCTGTATTCACTCCAACAAACACGCGGAAGTAATCGTACAGGTATCGCTCATACGAAATTTCAGCTTCCATATTTTTATTCCATCCATATTCCAAACCAGCATTAAATTGATTTCGAATATTTGATGACACCAGATTAATTTCAGTCATGTGTGACGCTACATCTAGCATACCCCAGTTGTAGTATTGATTGGTTTCATGGATCAATTTAGATACAGGGAATTCTGAAAGTCTGGGATCGCGTGGTGTGCCATAGCTAAACACCCGCGCCATTCCGCCCATCATATGATACAAGACATGGCAATGAAAAAACCAATCCCCATATTCATTACCGTAAAATTCAATGGTCACCTGTTGCATGGGAGGAACATTGACTGTGTGTTTCAAAGGAGAGTACTCACCATTTTTATTGATCACCCGAAAGAAGTGCCCATGCAAGTGCATCGGGTGGTGCATCATGGTAAGGTTATTCAAGGTAATGCGCGTGACCTCATCTTTCTTTATTTTGATGTTGTCAGTTTCGGAAAGCGGTACACCATTCATACTCCAGATGTAGCGTTGCATATTCCCAGTCAGGTTTAACAACACTTCCTTAACCGGAACATCTTTTGAATAGGTTGTCTTCTCAGGAGATCGGAGGTAGTCATAATTGTACTCGGCAAACATGTCCATTCCCTTCATGCCATCCATTTTCATTTCTTTCGGAACAGTATCCATGTCATTCATTTTCTTTTCTTCTCCCATGTTGTGCATACTATGATCCATCGCAGGCATGTCATGTTCTACAGAATCTTTCTTCATGTCCATGTTCATGTCCGATGTATCTTCCATCTTTCCATGATCCATTTTAGAATGATCCATGGTAGGCATGTCACCGTTGTGTCCCTTCATTTTCATTCCCCAGTTTTTCTTCATTTTATGAGGGTCTTCATCGGATGGATTAAACTTAAGGGAGGGAGCACCCATGCGCATTTTCATCTTTGCCATTTTCATCATCATGCCAATCTTATCCGGCCTTGGCAAAACAGGTGCATCTAATACTTCACCTTGCCCTAAAAAAGTTGACGTATGTCCCGAGCCATCTTGTGCCATTGCCCGCACTTCAATTTTTTTATCAGAAGGAATGGTGACAATGAAATCATACGTCTCTGCTATAGCGATGAACGTCTTGTTATGGTTAACGGGAATAACATCCAGCCCATCTGCTGAAATCAACAAAGGATCGTCTCCACCAAACGTTAGCCAGAATTGAGAGGAGGCTGAGCCATTGATAATTCTTAACCGCACTTTATCACCTGCTTTAAATTCAGGATATTGCTGCGTTTGTTGTCCATTGCTAAGAAAGGCCGGGTAATAAATATCTGCGATGTCCGCACTTTCCATCCGTTGCTTCCAAAAATTTAGTTGTTCATCAAACCCGCCTCTGGCAATAACCCTATTTAAAGGTGTGGATGTTCCTTTCTTAATATTGTACCACTCATTTCCGCGCTTCAAATTACGCAACACGTTCATTGGTTTTTGATTCGTCCAATCCGAGAGGATTAGCACCAACTCTTTGTCATACTTCAATCCAGTATTGTTTTCTTTTGGTTCAATAATGAATGCTCCAAAGACACCACTTTGTTCTTGAAGCATGGTGTGTGAGTGATACCAATACGTTCCGGATTGCTTCAGCGGAAATTCATACTTCAATGTCTTGCCCGGTCTAATGGGTGGCGTGGTTAAATACGGAACACCATCAAAAAAATTAGGTAATAAGATTCCATGCCAGTGGACAGAAGTTTCCATCTCCATTTCGTTAGTCACATAGATCACCGCATAATCACCTTCAACAAATTTAAGTACAGGTCCTGGGATACTACCATTAATTGTCATACCCATCACTTCTTTTCCTGCATTATTAACGGTTGCTTGTTTAATGGATAGGTGATACACCGTAGTATCTATCTGAGTATATCCATTCCACCCAGACAATAGGAGTAGCGTAAAAAGTAAGAGTTTTTTATGTAGCATTTTTACACGATTAATTATCAAAAACTGTACATATAATAGAAGTGGTCTTTTTTGACGTCACATCAAACAAGATTAACTTACTTGATGTTTTCGTGTGGACATTTCTCCACATAATTGTAGTAAACGTTTTATTGTAATAACCGCGAAACGATGCGCTTCGATTTACATTTTTCAAGGTATTGTTATGGTTTTCACTGATTCTCTTTATGTCACTCAATTGATCCTGAATGGTTAAGTGAATGACATCAAAATTTCATTCGCTGAATTCTCACCGCATTAAGAATAGCCAACAGTGCAACACCCACATCGGCAATGACGGCTTCCCAAAGTGTAGCAATACCACCAGCACCTAATATCAATACAATAATTTTAATCGACATTGCCAGCACAATATTTTGCCAAACAATTCTTCGCGTGAGCTTTCCTATTTTAATGGCAGCAACAATTTTTGAAGGTTGATCATTTTGGATTACAATATCTGCGGTTTCAATGGTGGCATCACTTCCCAACCCGCCCATGGCAATGCCGGCATCAGCCAAGGCCACAACAGGAGCATCATTTATACCATCGCCAACAAAGGCAATCTGCTTTCCTTGATCTTTCAGCAGTTGCACTTTCTCAACTTTATCTTCAGGCAGCAAATTCCCATACGCATTATCAATACCTAAAAGCGTTGCAACTTTATCAACTACACTTTGCTTGTCACCGGAAAGCATTGCAGTCTGAATATTGATCTTATGCATTTCATCAATGGCCTGCTTGGCATCGTCTTTTATTTCATCGGCAATAGTTAAATACCCAACATACTTTTTATCAATGGCTACTACTACTATTGTATCCACCAACAAATCGATTTCATTAGGATATTCAATGTTGAATTTTTTTAGCAACTTCGCATTTCCTACGAGTATGGTTTTTCCATCGACTACTCCCTTCAATCCATGACCAGCGATTTCTTCTACATTTTCAATATTTTGATCTTGGAAACTAGCGCCACTAAATTCAACCACAGCTTTTGCTATGGGATGCGTAGAGTGACTTTCAATGGCCGCTGTCAGTTTTATTAATTCATTTTTTTCAATATCCTTTGTGATTACTTCTTGTACCTTGAAAATACCTTTGGTAAGTGTTCCTGTTTTGTCCATCACAACGGTGTTAATCTTTGTAACAACATCTAAGAAGTTAGACCCTTTAAACAGTATCCCGTTTTTTGAGGCCAACCCGATACCTCCGAAATATCCCAAAGGAATTGACACCACCAATGCACACGGACAACTGATTACCAGAAAAACCAGGGCTCTATAAAACCACACATTGAAGATATAAGGATCAGTAAAAAAATAGGGAACAAAACATAAAGCTACTGCCAGCGAAAAAACAATTGGTGTATAAACCTTGGCAAACTTGCTAATGAATAACTGTGTTTGCGACTTACGGGCTGTAGCATCTTGCACCATTTCCAGAATCTTACTCAGTTTACTATCCTGAAATAATGATTTGACTTTAACCTCTGCTACTTTATCAAGATTAATCATTCCCGCGAAAACCGTTTCGCCTTTTCTTTTTGTATCTGGTTTGCTCTCTCCTGTAAGCGCGGCTGTGTTGAATGTGGCTGCATCCGAATGAAGTTCTCCATCTAATGCAACTTTTTCACCTGCCTTTATTTGTATGATTTCATCAATCAGAATTTTCCTGGGATTAATAACTTGTAACGATCCGTTTCTAATTACGGTAACTTCATCTGGCCGAATGTCGAGCAAGGCTTTGATACTTCGCTTGGCTTTGTTCACTGCTGAATCTTGAAACCATTCGCCAATAGAATAAAATACCATAACCGCTACACCTTCACTGTATGAACCAATCGCAAATGCGCCAAGGGTTGCGGTGCTCATTAAAAAAAACTCATTGAAGAAATCGAATCGTAGTGCTTTGCGGAAGGCAAGGTTTAATACATTATATCCTGCAAGTAAATAGGCGATTCCATAAACAATTAAAGCAATTGGAAAGGGGGGCTTGAACTTGAATCCGTACTCAAATGTAAGCATCAGGAAGAGAATGGCGAGTGAAAGCAATAGTTGCCAATGACTTTTCCATTCAGATTCTTCTACCAGTTTAGGAGCATTTGAATTATTTTTATGTCCATTATTATGATTCATATTATTTTCTTCTGGCAGGTTTTTCAGTAGCAAATGGTGTTAACATTGCATTTCCTTTGTAATTACCATTTGATTCCATACATGTAAAAACCATTCATTTAATTTCGCAATACTCTCTTGATTACAAAAAGTATAATTGTTGGGAGAATAGTGAATTGTAAAATGGGTAAATGCTGAAAATCGTATTGATGCCCTTGGCAACGTTCACTTCTACAGGACTTCTGCTTTATTATTTCTAATAATTACTTGTGTTCACCATTTCTTTAATAGTGTAACGATCAAACGTTCCATCCCTTTGGCTGATTTTACCTTTGCGGAAATTGGTGCTTGCAAATGCCACTACCGTCTTCACAAACAGATCTTTTTTACACCACATATTTATCCCAAAGTCCATACGTTTCTTTGATTTTTCCTTTTGAAAAGGAAAGGGCTATTATGATAAATCCAGCAAGGCTACTGCTAATCGTTAGCGACATATTACTATCTTCTATTAACCAGGGTAGCACTGCC
>JBBRKB010000341.1:0-4640 GCA_038218385.1 Cytophagales bacterium
GTGTCATCTACTTCAATGTAGGGGTGGTTGAGGTTTTTCCAAACACCATACAACTCCACAATTTCATCGCCCATAAACCACTGAAACATGTCTAACTGATGGGGTGCCTGGTTCACGAGTACGCCTCCCCCTTCGCCATCCCATGAGCCACGCCATGGATCGCTTTTGTAATAGTTTTCATCGCGCCAGCCGAGCATGGTTACCGTTCCTAAAATGGGTTTACCAATTCGTCCTTCATCAATAGCATTTTTCACGCGCATAGAGGATGGATAAAATCTGCGTTGCCCTACAATGCCCACCTTCCTGTTATACTTTATACCAGCGTTGATAATAGCATCACAATCCGCCAACGTAGAGGCCAATGGTTTTTCTATCAATACATGTGCGCCTGCTTCCATAGCTTCAATGGCAACCTTATGATCGGGATGCGGTGTACAAACTACCGCCACATCTATTTTTTCTTTTTGAATCATGTCAACCACATCGCTGTAGCCGTTGATTTTATACTGAGCAGCAAACGTATCGGCCTTTGCTTGTGTTCTGCTGTGTGCTGCACAGAAAACAGCTTCCTTAATATTTACCAACGATTGGGCATGCATGTGTCCTGCCTTGCCGCATCCAATAATGGCGGAACGAATTTCTTTTTTCATCACTTCTATTTTTTTTTAATTTGATTAAGACTGTGGTATGGCAGTCTACCTTATGAAGGCTGAAGAATAACTTTCATCAGACCTTTCTCTTTTCCATAAAGCCGCGCAAACCATTCGGCTCCTTCAGACAAAGGTGCTTCCGCAGATAGTATGGCATTAACATTTAATTTGCCTGAAGAAATAAGTTCAAGCACTTCAGGGTACTCGCCATTGATAGCGCATGAACCTTGCACACGCAATTGGCGCGACACAATTTTTTGCAACGGCATCTCCACCTGCGGTGATAAGTTTCCAATGATGGTAAGATTACCTCCCTTGCGTATCAGGTCTATGGATTGTTTTATGGTTTCAGTAAGACCCACCACTTCCATGGCAATGTCGGCACCGCGGTTTTCTGTCAATGACATCACGGTGCTCTCCAACATTTTATCATCTTTATGAAAAGCAAAGTCGGCACCGCATGCTATGGCCTTATCAAGCCGGTCTTGTTCGGTGTCAATAGCGATTACTTTTTTGCAGCCTTTTATTTTTAATAATTGAATAACAAACATCCCCACCATTCCAGCACCCGTTACGATGGCAACATCACTAGGGAATAGAGGTGTTAAATTAATGGCATGTAACGCTACGGCAGCAGGTTCTACCATAGCAGCCTGCGTGAACGATACATTATCAGGAATTTTAAAAAGAATATGTTGTGGTATGGTAACATATTCCGCGTAAGCGCCATCACGTTTGAACTCCTGACAGGAAACCCCCAACACTTTTCGTCCATCGCTGAGGTTAGACATTCCTTTGTGTGTAAACCAATCATCCAACACATAAATAGTGGAGTCGAATGTAACACGGTCACCTTCTTTCCAATAGGAAACTTTTGCACCTATTTTAGAAATTACTCCGGATGCTTCATGCCCCATGATGAGGGGAGGAATTCTTCTACCCGTGCTACCATCATAACCATGAACATCACTTCCACAGATACCCACTGATTTAACATTGACCAACACTTCATCATCCTGAAGAACAGGATCGGGAACATCTTTGAAGGCTAACTTTTTATATTCTTCCAGTACAAGGGCTTTCATTAGGCGTGCTATTTTATTAATAAGTATTTGTCAATTCCGTTGCTTTTGAAACTCATCCAGTTTTCGCTTCAATACTTTTTCATTGGCACGACACTCTTCCAATATGCGGGCGCTCTCCGATTCTTTCCGGGCCATCTCTTCCTGCGTTGCTTGAAGCTCTTCCATATTCTGACGCATCTCTTCTTCCTGGCTGCGCATCATCTCCGAGTTTTCCTGTGCTGCCTTCAACAAGTTTCCAGTATGTTCATTGGAGCGCACAGAGAAAATTGCTGAGGCTACAAACTCACCTGCTTTTTCAAGAAAGGAAATTTGGTAGGGTTCAAATTTGGTGAAGCTCGCTACTTCAAAAACACACTCCACTTTTTCATTGTACTTCATGGGCACAATTAATAAACAGGTTGGCGTAGCTTCTCCCAACCCGGATGTAATGCTAATATAGCGTTGAGGTATTTCGGTCAGTAAGACGGTGTTGCCATCCATACACGCCTGCCCAATCAATCCCGATCCCATGTCGATCCGCTTCTCTACAAATTTCTTTTTATCAAAGGCAAAGCAAGAAGCAAGTGACAAATACTGCTCACCTTCTTCGTCTTCATTCAAAACAAAAAGACTTCCTTGTTGGGCCTTGAGGTACTGTGTGAGGTACCGCACCACGGCGTTGGTCAATTCGTCTACGGATTTTTGGTTGTTGCGCACAATTTCCGAGAACTGCGCCAACCCTTCTGTTACCCATAGCCGTTCCTGATCTTCTTTCTTCACACGCTTCATCTCATCGCGCATGCCCATAAGATGGCCGACAACATTCTCTTTGTTTAGAGAATCATTCTTAGGTGTAATCCCCTCCCATTCCACAGCATAGTTTCCACTGGTAATGTTTTTTATAAAAGAAGATGCTTGTTTAAGATTTTCAATGGAGTTTCCGATAATTTCCTGGGCTTTCACCTTGCGGTCTTCTTCTGTACCTGGATTGAATAAGTACTGTCTATTGTTTCGTTCAAAGTCTCGTAAAAGTTCATCACGCTCTTTTGTTTCCCGCTTGATCCGTATCATAACCAATGCGAGAGTGGGCACACCTAGCAATACCAGAAAAATCTGAAAGAATACATTCCTATTCATGGCTCGTTCGTAGTTCTGCTGCGATTGTTCTATAAGACTATTTTCGTAGCGGACAATGCCGGCATTAATGGGGGCATACACCAGATACAGGGCATAGCCTTTGTCCTCATTAAGTAACCGGACAAATTCTTCCTTGTCACCTTGCTGGGCAACCTCTCTCATGTGTTCGGTGTGTTCAAGATAGACGGCAAGTTCTTGTTTAAATTTTCCAAATTGACGGATTGTCGTATCTAGTTTTTGTATAGTTAGCAAACTATCTATGCGTCTTAGGTTAGCTGCATTACCCCGCAAGGCGCCCTTGTATGGACTCAAAAGACCTTCATTTCCTGTTAGGGCATACCCTCTCAGACCTAGAGCCATCAACCTCAGTGTGTTGCTGAAAATATTGTCGAATTCAGACTTCAACATTTCGGTCTGCTCCTTCAGCTTGGTATTTTCAATCATTACATAGCGATTGTAAATAGTAAAGAAAACGCTTACTACCAGCAGAGCCATGATGAGGGATAGCATTACGGTAAAGAAATTCTTTTTAATGTAGTTAATCATAAAGAAAAAAAGTTGAATCCAACATGTGATCAAAAAATATATTGGCAGTGGTCTTTTCCCATTATCAGTCCAAGGTAAATATAAATAAATTCCTGCCATAAGGTATGACAATTGATTTTTTAACGGGTGTTATAGTACATTTGGCATACTAGGAAGAGTGGCCTGTGGCAAACCGTGTCGCTTAAAACGAGTCTTCCGTGAATTTCCTATGTGGTACTTTTTTGAAGGTCAGAATATTTTTATTATAGGGGGCATCGTGTTTATAGCGATAGCCACGTCTGTGCAAGTGGTGCTTGAAACCAGAAGCCCATCTAAGACTGCCGCATACCTGTTGTTGATTATCCTCGTCCCGATAATGGGCAGCGTGATTTATTTTCTAGTGGGTATCAACTATAGAAAAAGAAAAATTTTTAGTAAAAAACTGGTGCGGAATGAAGTGCTTTTCCAACAGTTAAGGGCGAGTGTATTGCACGACTCTGATGAGGTAAGGCAAAAATTTCAACAACTTGTAAAACCTTACGATAGCACCATTTCGCTTTTGTTGCATGAATCTTTATCAGCGCTAACGCAAAACAAAGTTGAGCTCTTGATCAACGGTGAAAAAAAATTCCCCCAAGTATTTCAGGCGCTCGAAAATGCAAAAGCGTTTATCCACCTGGAGTACTACATTGTGGGCGATGATGTGATTGGAAATAAAATCAAAGATATTCTTATCCGGAAAGCACAGGAAGGTGTGGCCGTCCGGTTTATCTTTGATGATTTCGGAAGCCATGGGCTTTGGAAAAAAATGGTGGATGAACTCCGGTCAAGTGGCGTGCAGGTTTTTCCATTTTACAGGATTCATTTTGCATTATTAGCCAACCGGATTAACTACCGCGACCATAGAAAGGTCATTATCGTAGATGGAACCGTGGGCTTTATAGGCGGAATAAACATTGCCGATCGGTACATTAACAAGGAAGAAACCAAAGAGCTCTGGCGTGACACGCATATTAAAATTGAAGGAAGCGCTGTGTTGTCTTTACAATATCATTTTCTTTCTAATTGGAATTTTTGTGCTGACGAAAAACTGGGTGTTGATCCACCTTTCTTCCCAGCGCCCAAGCCAAAAGAGGATCAAACGGATTTGGTACAAATTGTTACCAGTGGCCCTGACTATCCACGACCCAGCATCATGCTTTCTTATTTCAGCGCCATCAATGACGCCAAGAAATCTATCTACCTCACCTCTCCGTATTTTATT
>JBBRKB010000342.1:0-4588 GCA_038218385.1 Cytophagales bacterium
AGAAGACCAATCAAAATTAAAGGCACAGTTGGAAGTCTTAGCACAAAAAAAATCCATAAAGTTACCCACTACATTAAGCGAAAAAAAAGCAAAGGGACTTGCTCAATTACAGGAAGAGGAAGGGAAAGATTTTGATAAAAAATTCCTGCACATGATGAAAATAGATCACAGACGTGACGTCCGAAAGTTTAAACAGGCCAGTCGTAAAATTGATGATAAAGACCTTCAAGATTTCACCACACGTAATCAGCCCATCATAGAAGAACATCTCGATAGTTTAAAGGCCATTGATTAACGCTGCTGAGCAATATTCTAACTTCATTAAATTTAAAGATCCACACTCATAAGTTTTGCAGGTTATAAATCGGTATCCTAAGAGTTCACCTCAATTTCTTTTTGTAATAAAATAAGCACAAAAAAATTGAAGAAGAACAAATACTAATGGCTGACTGTTTATTGTGATCAGGATAGTTTAACAATCCGTATATTAGGCTCTTAAATTTTCCCCAAATGAATTTCTTAAAAAATATAGCCACCCTATTACTTCTTGCCTTTTCGGTACAGGGCTTCAGTCAGTCTAAATCTGATCCTTCCATAAGACGTCTCCTGCTTCGTGACGAAGGACTTTCTCAAGTAAGCTATGTGGACACTAAAAATCAATCCGCCAACTGGTATCAACCGGTACCCAAAGGGCGTGATTTGCAATTGATCGGGAATAATTTATTCTTGATGGGTACGGAGTCAGGGTATGAAGAGCGCGAAATCAAAACGGGCAAGAAAGTATTTGAGATGAATACATTCCCCGGAACAATCTCTGCGCGAAGATTGCGAAATGGAAACACGTTGTTGGTGGGGCTCAATTGGAAACAAAAGAAAGGAGTTGTTTTGTTGGAAATAAATAAAGAAGGAGAAGTGCAACAGGTTATCAACTATTCTGATTTTAATTATGCGCGTATAGCTCGTGAAACTTCATCAGGCACATATCTTATTACATCCGATACCATCGTCTTTGAAGGTAATTCAGCGGGCAACATTATATGGCAAGCTAAAATCAAAAGTGAAAAAAGACCACATGCGTGGCAGGCATTAAGGTTATCCAACGGAAACACTGTGGTGAGCGCCGGATATGCTGGCAACTTACAATTTATTGCTTCAGATGGAAGCCTCATTAAAACGATGAGCGGTCCTGATGAAGTAAAGCCAAATTTCTATGCAGGATTTCAAATTTTAGACAATGGCAATTTTCTCGTAACAAACTGGCAAGGGCACGGATCTACTTTTGGAAGCTCAGGAGTTCAACTTTTAGAGTATGATACAAATGGAAAACTGGTTTGGTCATGGAAGCAAGACGCAACCAAGTATTCTTCTCTTCAAGGGGTAATTGCCCTTGATGGCCTCAACCTTAAATTGCTTCATGTGGAAGGAGAAACTGGTAAACTTTTTCCAGTAACGAAAAATAATTTACAACATCCGAAGAACTAAGCTTATGAAATTAGAAATCCATCGACAAGCTCCCCATTTTGAATTAAAAGACATTTACGACAGGATGATAAACCTGGAGGACTACAAAGATAAGCGTGTGATGATTGCGTTCTTCCGTCATGCGGGCTGTCCTTTTTGTAACCTGCGAGTTCATGCACTTTCAAAAGTACATGCTGAGCTAAAAGCCATGGGCTTTGAAATGATTTTCTTTTTCGAGTCAAGTGAAAAAGTGATTTTGCGAAGTATATTTCACAAAGGCACATCTCCCATTCCCATTATAGCCGACCCTGAAAAGAAAATGTATACGTTATATGGGTTAGAGGAATCGTTTAAAAAATCAATGATAAGCCATGTTACTACATTCGCACAAACAGCTGTGAAGGCGAAAGTAGCAGGCTTGCCCATGCACATGATGGCAAGCGGTGAATCGTTCAGCACCATGCCTGCTGAATTCTTATTGGACAAGAATCTTCTTATTAAAGAATTGCATTATTCGGAAACACTTAACGACAGGCTTGAGATCGATGTGATCAAGTTTTTTGCTGAGAACGGTAGTTTCAAAACGTAGTTAAGAATCAAAACTCGATTCTGTCCCTATCAGATTCCACATTCAACGAACGTACATGACTCATCACCGCGCGTAGTTTTCCATATCCGAATTTTCCACCTAGGCTATCAAACAAATCCTTAGAGGTATAGCCTTCTGGCATTTTACCAATAGCATCGGTGATGATCGCGATGTCTTCCGCATTCATAAACGCATCAATTGAAATACATCTTTGTTCAACTGCTTTGGCCAGGTGGCCTTCAATGGTTCCCACAACCAGGCTTCTTTCTTTGGCAATGTCTTCCATGTTAAGGCCTGCTTTCAACATGCTTAGGGTAATGTCATACGTGCTGGGTTCATCCTTACCTTTTTTCTTTTTGCCCGATGCCTTTTTGGCTCCTGATTTTTTACGGGTTGTTGGCAGAGGCCCTAATTGCATTTTAATTTCATCAAGCGCTTTGATTCGCTCTTCAGAACGCTGCTCTGTCAATTTTGAAAAATCGAAGTGATGCAGGCCATTCAGAATGGATTCCGTGAGGTACATTACTTTATCAACTTCTTCAAGTTTCTTGGCCAGCAATTGATCGAGGCCAGCGAGATTGGTTAAGTAAGTCTTCATCCTTTTCAAACGCTTTGTCTCTTCAATGTGAAGCAGCAACGTGTAGAGTTGTTGTTGAAGAAAGGTTCTATAGTATTGACTCCCTGCTTTCAATCGTCCAATCAATTGCTCGTTATCGTCAAGCAACGAATGAAGCTGCCGTTTAAATTTGTCTGTGTTGTCCCTTTGGGCTTTTAAGTGATCAGTGAGTTGCTCGATCACTGGCCGTGCAGCTACTTCGGTAAACTCCATTGAATCTTTATGGCTCCTGCGGATATACACACATTCTTTTACCAGGATATCAAAGTCAAAGGTCTGGTTGATGAGTTCATGAATATATTCGCGTTGCTTGATCTTTATAGTCGATGGCAACTTTTCCGGTTGGTTATTTCCTTTGGTAAACGCTACAATGTTGTCATCTGTACTGATGACACTGGGGTCAATGCGTGTGCGCAAAATCAAACCATCCAACGACCTTAATCGCGACAAGGCCACATACACCTGGCCATCGGCAAACGCCTGACCAACATCGATGATTGCTTTTTCAAATGTGAGACCCTGGCTCTTATGTACAGTGATCGCCCATGCGAGCTTAACAGGATACTGTTCAAATGTTCCCAATATCTCATCACTGATCTCTTGAGTATCTCCATCAACGGTATAGCGCTTATTCTCCCAAAGTTCTTTCCGTAACGTAAACGTTTCATGCGATCCGGCCATTTCAACTTTCACCTCTCCCCCACTTATATGTGTTACCGTTGCCAGCTTACCATTGAAATATATTTTGTTTTCGCTATCATTTTTCGTAAACATAATTTGCGCGCCCACCTTCAACTCCAGGTTTTGCAAAACAGGCTGCATGTTATCCGGAAATTCTCCAGTGATTGCTGCGCGAAGAATGTGTGTTGGCGCATCAATTTCCTTTAATGCCCGTAGGTTAATTTCGTCCGCTTTATAATTATGGGTGGTCAGTGTTATCACTTCGCCCAAGTCGCGTATTTCATCGTGAGAAGTAAAATGTTTGTTCAACTCATCCAAGTCATTCTTGGTGGTTTGATTATTTCGCAGGTTGTTCAACAAATTGATAAAGACATCATCATGTTGCCTGAAAATTTTATCGAGTTCAATGTAAACGAAACCATCCTGCTTCAATGCCTTTGATTCGTAGAACCAGGCACTGTTGTAATAGCGTTTTAAATTATGATCTTCATCGCGTTTAACAACCGGCGGGAGTTGATACAAATCACCAATTAACAATAACTGCACACCACCAAAGCTCTGGCTGAAGTTTCCTTTTGCAGCCCTCATCCGATAGTCAATAGCGTCCAGTAAATCAGCGCGCAACATGCTCACTTCATCTATCACCAGCAAATCGATAGACCGAAGTACTTGTTTTCGCGCGCTGTTCATCGGATGACTTCGTGCCAACGTATCGGAAGTATATAAATTAGTGGAGGAATGGGAAGGTGCTGCATTACGATCGGGAACGAACATACCGAGTGGCAATAAAAACTGCGAATGAATAGTAACACCACCAGCGTTAAGCGCTGCGATTCCTGTGGGAGCCACCACAGCAAATTGTTTGTGTGTGAAATTCGCCAGGTTTTTTAAGAATGTTGTTTTACCTGTTCCCGCTTTGCCCGTGAGAAAGATATGGCTTGATGTACTGTTGATGAATTGTGTGGCAGTAGCAATAAAGTCGGATTGTTCAGGCACGGTTTCCAGGGTGTAGCTGTCGGAGAGAGTCGGTTTCATAGCCTAAATATAGTCACATTAGAAAACATGAGAAGCGATGTTACTTTAATGTCTCATTAATTCTTATTCTCGCTTTAATTTCTTTCTTGCTGCTATCTTTACCAACGATTTAGCCTATACTCAGAATGAAAAAAATAATTTTTGCCGTAACGTTTATGGTCTGCAACAGTAGCCTGGTGTCAGCGCAAGATAGTCTTGCGGTAGCA
>JBBRKB010000343.1:0-4577 GCA_038218385.1 Cytophagales bacterium
TTGAGGCACCGAAGAAAACGATAAGCTTGGTGGCATCGGTGCCAAAATTATCACCCTTTAACGTTATTATTTCCTCAACACTCCCGTTGGGCGCGCTCACAGATTTAATTTGTGGCTTTTGCGCCAGTGCACTTAAGGGTATTAAGAACGCAATGAGGTACTTAAAAAATCGGGAGGCTTCCTTCACAGGTATCATGGGTTCATGGTTATTTCAACAGAGCTGGCGTTCATTCCTTCTTTAATCAGCCTGGGATGTTAAAATGTAACCCCGGCAAAGTTTATTTACCCTGCACAGTTAACACCCTTGCATCTTTCAATTTAGTGTAATTCTTTAAATTTCGTGCTTCCTCAAAAGCTTCACTTGATTTAAGTGAACTCAGCACAAACACATAAAATTTCTTATCCTCCTCATGGTAGAAGATGTCGGCATTGTATTTCTCTTCAAGGAGCTTTTTCTTGTAGTTGTCTGCGCTGACAAAATCACCAAAAGCTTTTATTACCACATAGTATTTCTTCTTGTTTGCATTTTCCGGATGGTTGATGGCGTTTGGATCTTCCGTTGACTGGTTAAACCGGGCTGTATGTTTTTCATCAGGAGTCACCTTTAAGGTAGACTTCAGCACAGGTGCTGCCTTTGGATAGGATTTTTCATTGCTTAACCGAATGCCCAATTGTATTTCATGTGTGCCTTTGGAAAACCCTGCTTCGGGCTGGCCACCGGGCTCATACGAGTAGCCCAGGATTACTTTGTCGAAGGCAAATCCAACATGCCCGGTAAAGCCATAGGATTGGCGGTAGCCGGCACCCAAATAGAAATTTTCTGAAAGGTTTAGTTTTGTGATGACTTCAAACTGGCTGTTGTCAAAAGCAGAATATTTGTATAGGGCATAAAACTCCAGGGGGGCATACCCTCCCGAGGATTTCACTCTTCTTGTTACCCCTCTCACTTTTCGGGTAACCACTTTGCCGTCTACCTTTCTTTTGTAATACAAGGAAACGAACCCATTGTCTAATGGTGCTATTGCTGTTGAGGAAAAATGGCTGTCACTATTAAATTTCGGAGCAAAGAGCTGCGGCAAAACCAATCCAATATTTAATCCGGAATTTGATTTATAAACCATACCAAAGCTGGCTGAAGGCTGCAGGTTGTTGGCCAGGTAATTTGAAATTGCAGGATCATCCAGGTCATCGGCGGATAATTTATTAAAATCGATGCTGGCAGAAATCAATCCACCGCTGAGTCCAAAAAACAACACATTATCCTTATTTAAAGCGAAACCATGTGCGTAGGTCAAGGCGAGATCGGTGGTTTGGAGTATGCCTCTGGAGTAGTTTGAAATTTTGGCACCAATCCCTGTATAAGACTGATCAATAAGGGTATTGATATTGAAGGTCGAGAGTTTGGGAGAACCTTCGATTCCTGTCCACTGTTGCCTATGGTTAAGAAATAAATAGGCATGGTCTGTCGCCACTTCAGCAGGATTATATAAATATGGATTTAAGAAAAAACTATTGTAGACCGGATAGTTTTGAGCCAAACCCGGGACACTCTTGAATATAGATAGCGATATGATTGTTAAAATGAAAAGCTTATGCATCCACATTCACTTAATATACATAAAGGCGCAAAGGTCACTCAAAAAATAGGATAAGTTAGCCCTTAAAAAAATAGTCGACACTAATCAATCAACTTCACACTATTGGATTGATCAAAATCTGACCAATATACAGTGTTTTTCGGTTACATTAACTGCTTCATTGGGATAACTTACTTGAGTTCAATGAATTTTTATTAACTTTCAGAGGTTTTAGACTATTTTTTTAACTGCTGTGCGAATTAGAGCGCTTATTTTTTTGCTTTTGATAGTACCTGGTTTTAAGTCGGTCGCTCAGGTATTGGTTGGCCCCGTTGCAGGCGCCAATGTTTCATGGATTACCTATGATGACAAGGATTACAAAGACTATTACGGCATATCGCCCGTTATCGGATTTCATGCCGGCGCCCAGGTTTCGTTCCGGGTGCAAAAACGTTTCTTCCTCAATACTTCACTAATTTATTCGACCAAAGGCAAATTGGAGAAAGGTAAACTTGACGCTACCTACCGAAATCAGGCAAGGTATAATTATATAGAGATTCCCATTGTTTACACGGCTGAATTCAAAGGTAATTTTGGTAAGGGCAACAGGCAATACAAATGGTACATCGGTGCCGGCCCTAACGTAAGCTATTGGCTTGGGGGCAAAGGAAAAATCTCCAGTAGCGATTTGGAGGAAGGAAGTGTAAGCCAGCTCAAGTATAAAATTGCTTTTGAAAAAGAAGAAGAGAATGTTGACTACGATCAGTTGGGCATTCAAAATCCGAATAGAATTCAGTTGGGATTAAATATTGCCACTGGATTTGTCTTCGAACCCATTGGATACCACAAGGTAATGGTTTTGTTTCGCTATGAACTCGGCCATACCTTTCTCAGTGGCGATTCAAATGGTGTCCTTAAGGGGCTTACCTATCAGGACAACATGCGTGTGAGGAACCAAGGCTTCCGTGTTTCCTTGTCCTATCTTATTGATTTAAAAACCGCAGAGCGCAAGAAGGGTAAAACTACTTTGAATAAGAATAAGCGCGGATAATTAATTGCCAAAATCTATTCTCTGTTGCTTCGTGTTGCGTTCATAGAGATGCAACAGCATACCGTCTTTCAATCCAACTTCAGGTACCAATATGTGTGAAGCATGAGCCCACTGCATCACCTTTAAATAAATGCCACTCGCCGGAACAATGACATCTGCCCGGTCAGGATTCATCTGAAGGTGGTAGATACGGTCTTCCAGGGAATGGCTTTCAATAAATTGTTTGATCTCTTTAACTTTTTTTATCGCCAGTAGTTTTCCTGGTTTTAGTTTAGCGAGTTCAAAAATCTTACTGATGTTTCCACCTGTACCTACGGCAATTACTTTTCCGAATTCCTTCTTCACCTGATCTTTCACCCACTTTTCCATGTCTTCCCACATAATAGGCTGGTCGGTATTTTCCAATACCCTTACCGACCCGATCTTAAACGAACGTGTTTTAATTTTTTTTCCATGCACATACAAGTTAAGTTCGGTACTGCCTCCGCCCACATCGATATGCAGATAAGTGCCGTCACCGAGGTAAGAAGCAATGGCCTGGTTTATCAATTCCGCTTCCAGGTTCCCATCAATAATAGTAATATTAATGCCCAATTCGTCCTGTACACGCTGCGCCAGGTCTACACCATTTTCAGCTTCACGCATGGCACTCGTGGCGCAGAACATGTAGTCTGTCACCTCGTAAAGTTCAAGCAACAGTTTAAACGCGGTCATGAGCTTTATGAATTTTGTGGCGCTCTTTTCACTGATCCGGTTTGTTGAAAAAACATCATGGCCTAATCGAAGGGGAAACCTTACGTATTCCATTTTCTTAAAAAGAACGCGATGGCCTTTATCAAGAATGGAAGATACCTGAAAGCGGATGGCGTTTGAGCCGATGTCGATGGCAGCGAGTTTCAAATGTTATGTTAAGATTATCAAATTTCTTCCTTCCAACTTATTGTACAAACAAGGTGTCAAAAATAATAACTTAATGTATAACTCGTATATTTTTGTTCATTCAATTAAACACTTCCTCCTATGCGATGGCAAAATTTTAGTTTGTATTGTTTAATCCTGGCATGCCTTGCATGTACCGATCGTGAAAATGAAAAAACCGATTTGATCCAAGAAGGTTTTCGTCCGGTCTATGGCACTTTAGAAGATTTCAAAGTGAGTTTTTTTACCCCACGGGAAGTGAAAAATCCAGGAAAAATTTACCTCTATAAGGATTATTTGTTAATTAATGAAAAACAGAAAGGCATTCATGTGTTTGATAATCTAAATCCTGAACAACCGGTAAACCTTGGATTTATTTCGTTGCTCGGTAATACAGACATGGCTATTCGTAATGATGTATTGTATGCGGATTCGTATGGCAATCTTGTGGCGCTCGATGCCTCAGATTTTGCTTCCATAAGTGAAAAATCAAGACTGCCTTTGCAGGAATGGTATTTGGGCGTGCCGGCTCCCGCAGGATTTTATTTTGAATGCATTGACCCTGAAAAAGGCAAAGTGATAGCGTGGACAAAATCTCAACTTAAAAACCCCTCATGTTATGCGATTAATTAATACCTTCTTTATTCTTTCTATTTATGGATGGCTGTTGATCGGTTGTGATGGTGATTCAAGTTCTGATCAATCCATTGGCCAAGGAGGATCGATGACACGGTTTGCAATTAATGGTGATCGACTTTATGTTGTCGATCAATCGAACATTACCGTCTTTAGTATTGCCGAAAATAAATTTGTTGAGTTGAATAAAGTTGCTATTCAACAAGGACTCGAAACGATTTTTACCAAAGGTGATTATTTATACCTCGGAGCACGTGATGCGATGTATATTTTCTCAATAGCCAATCGTGATGCCCCCGAATTTGTTTTTCGGTACTCACATATCGTTTCGTGCGATCCTGTGGTAGTGCAGGGAAATCGCGCATACGTTACTTTACGGTCGGGCAGTGCATGCA
>JBBRKB010000344.1:0-4571 GCA_038218385.1 Cytophagales bacterium
AGGATGATTTGTTTGAAGCGCGTTATCCATTTCATGAGTGGCCCTTAGCGTTTCAAGTCTATTTTCGTAATGACACGTTATTTCAAATCATTTCGAATGATACGATACAATTCGTTCGAAATAATTCCAAACATCGAGTTAAGGAGGAGCTGTTTTGTTCTTCTCCATTAACTATCGACTTGCCTGAAAGTGAGAGCATGGATACGGTTAACGTGAATCGCAAGTCATTAATGTTTTCACTTTATGTTGGAAGGCTAAAGAAAGGAAATCGAATTGATTATCCTTTGATTGATCAAGATTCAGTTTTGATTCAGGTTATGGATGTGTTTATCGACCCTTCAGAAATTTTAGCTGTAGTGAAACAGGAACAGTCGAAGGTTCATGAAATAGAACGTGATAGCATGTCCATTGGTCTGTATGTTGATAAGCGTGTTCCAATTTCAAATATCACGTCTATTAGCAACCACATTCACCAGTACAACGAAAATTTAAATGTATATAGAGTTTACATTGACTGGAGTGACCGAACCTTTCGCTATAAAAAAATTTAACATGGAGATTGCTTATTCACCATTGATATTAAGCTGAGCATTAATCATAGTCCATCATAAAAATCAAAAGAATCATAGTAATGAGCTTCTTCGACATTGACAACATTTTCTTCACCCTCTGGGATTACCAAATGAGCTATCTCGAGTTCTTTGGTACGATCGCAGGGTTTATTGCTGTTGGCCTTTCAGCCCGGGCACATTTGTGGAGTTGGCCCATTGGCATTGTAAACGTTGTGTTATTTTTCTTTTTGTTTTTTCAGGTGCAGCTTTATCCGGATATGTTTCTTCAGGTTTTCTTTTTTGTTACCAACCTCATGGGCTGGTGGCGATGGGCAAATCCAAAAAAAGGTGAGGCGGATAAACGGAACGAATTAAAAGTTAGCTACATGCAAACACGCGACTTGATCATGCTTGCGCTGGTCGGTATTGCCGGAACATTTGTGATGGGTTCATTTGCTAAAAATCTTCATGAATTTTTTCCTTTAATCTTTAGTCAACCAAGTGCATTTCCCTATCTAGATTCATTTGTTACCGTGATGAGCATCACTACCACGTTCTTTATGATCCAAAAGAAAATTGAATGCTGGATCATATGGATATTGGTTGACATGATTGCTACCTACATGTATTTTGTGAAGGGAATAAAGTTCGTAAGCGTTCAGTACCTTGTCTTCTGTTTTATTGCCGCTTATGGTTTGTGGAATTGGCGTAAAGAATATTTGAGTTATCCATCAGCAAAATGATACGTGGATTAGTCATCGGAAAATTCTTGCCCGTCCATAAAGGTCACATTGCGCTTATTCATTTCGCAGCAGCACATTGTGATGAATTAATTGTTTCTATGAGTCACCGTGATGATGATGTCATCAAAGGTGATATACGATTTGAATGGATCAAAACAATTTTCAAGGACAATCCGAAGATTAAACCCAACAGTATTCCAGATGATTTTGATGACCCGTCACTTCCTTTAACAGAACGCACAAAAATCTGGGCGGAGGTTATGCGAAAACAGTATCCGAAAATTGATGTCCTTGTCAGTTCAGAAGATTATGGTGATTCCTTTGCTACCCATCTTGCGGCAAAACATATTTCGTTTGATCGTGAGCGAAAAATGCACTCCGTCTCCGCTACCTTGATTCGCGAAAAGCCTTTTCGCTACTGGGATTTTATTCCAGATGTCGTGCGTCCCTATTTTGTAAAGAAGATATGTTTCTTTGGGGCGGAGAGTACTGGCAAAACCTACATGGCAAAGAAGATGGCGGAATATTTCAACACAGAATATGTTCCTGAAGTAGCGCGTGAATTGATCACCTCCAATGATTTTACGCTAGATGACATCCTTAGCATTGGCAAGGCACAGACAGAACGTGTGCTTGAGAAAGTGAAGACAGCCAACAAGATTTTATTTTGCGATACAGACGTGATTACCACACAGATCTATTCTCAGTATTATTTAAAAACCATTCCAACCCTTCTTATCGACCTTGAAAATAAAATTCACTATGATTACTATTTCCTTTTTGATGTTGACGTGCCTTGGGTGAAGGATTACCTTCGTGACCTGGGCGAAAAGCGTGAAGAGATGTCAGCTATTTTTAAGCGAGCATTAGTGCTTCGTGGAATCAATCCTGCTTTCATTACCGGCAATTATGAAGAGCGTGAAATCCTGATAAAGAATTTAGTAATCCGAAATTCTAATGGAAGGTTAAACAGTGGCAGGAATATAAAGTCATCAACCGTTATTCAATGTCGTTGATTTAAGCGATTTATTTAAATCTCTGCCCTTCTGCTTACTCTCTTCCTTTCATTCCTTCAAAAAAACTCTGTCGGCTTCTTGCTTCATATTCTTTACGCTCACCTAACATGAAGCGGTCTTTGTTTTCCGCAAGGCGAAATGAATAAGAGGCAAGCTCACCGGTCTGTGCACAGATAGCATGGAGCTTCGTAACAAATTCTGCTACAGCAAGAAGGTTGGGCATGGAACCAAAGGGTTTTCCTGAAAAATCCATATCAAGGCCAGCAACAATTATGCGTTTGCCTTGATTGGCGAGCGCGTTGCACACGTCTACTATCGCATCATCAAAAAACTGCGCTTCATCAATTCCTACAACATCACAATCACCTGCCAGCAAAATAATGTCATGGGCAAATTGAACGGGTGTAGAACGGATCGTATTTTCATTGTGGGAAACAACGGCATGCTTATGATAGCGTTTGTCAACGGCGGGTTTAAAAATTTCAACTTTCTGCTTGGCAATGATGGCGCGATTTAACCGGCGGATGAGTTCTTCAGTTTTTCCAGAAAACATACAGCCACAAATTATTTCAATCCAACCTCGTCCTTCGTTTCTACGGTTCCTACCTAAATGGGGTTCAATAAACATGCGTGCAAGGTAAGGAGAAGTAGTTATTTTGTGAAGTATGCGGAATTTTGTTGGCTTCAAATCAAATTTTTCGCTGGAAAAGCGATATTGAACAATATCCATTAACTTTACCCTGAACGTACAAACCACTACTTGCAAGACGTTATTTCAGGATGGACGAAAAGATTAATTTAAAAGCAGTCGAACAATACTGCAACACCTATTCTTCAAAAGTGTTGGATGCTTTTTTTGACAAAAAGGATAAAATATCTGGCCCTGAAATTCTTAAATTATGCACAATACGTCAAATCAATTTGTTTGTGATCCATGAGCTTTTCAAAACATGGAAAGCCGAAACCCTTAAGCTTAAAAGTCCGTATTTTAATTTTGAAGCTGAGCCTGTAAAGGAAGCCCTTGATGCCCTCCTAACTAATCTGTCAAATAATATTTTAATTGACAGAAAAAACCTTGAACCCCTTATGCGGAGAGCGGTAAAAAATGCAATGATGGTAATCGTTGATCCGTATGATTTTTATGCTGATATGATTGAGGCAGACGAAACCATTGATTGCGAATCCTTTAAAGACCAGCTCAAATATCTAAAAATAAACAAGGCACCTCTCGAAAGACTCATTCAAAAAATTGAAGAAAAAGGAGTAAGCCAACTGAACAGCAATGAAGCCTTCGGAATGCTTGACACCATTTTGGAAGAAGTAAATTTCACACCTGAAGATTTGGACGAGTATTTGGAAAAGTTCTCGGCTGTTGTGCCATTGTCCATTGAATCATTTTACGAGCCGAGAAAAATTTCAGTAGAGCCGAAGACAAATTCTGTTCGTGAGGAAGTAAAGGCAGAAGTTGTAAAGCAGCCCATTGTCAATGTGGTCAACCAACAAACCAAGCAAAAGCCAACGGTGAATGAACGCTTGTCACACGAGCCGAGGCCTACCCTTGCCGATAACTTTACACGCATCGCGAAGATAAAAGACAGCCTTACCATCAATCAAAAATTCATGTTCACCAAAGTATTGTTCCATGGTGACTTTGAATTATTCAGCAAAGCCATTGATGATCTTGACCGTCAGGATAATGTTGAGGGCGCCATGCGATATCTGGAACAAAATTATGAAGAGTGGGACCGCGAGAGTGAAGAGTTCCATGAGTTCATGGAGCTTGTGGAAAAGCGATTCAGTTAATAAGGTCTGCGATTTTCATTTGATGTCCCTACAATTCGGTAGGTGAAGTGCGCTTTTCAATCTTAATTAAATTAGGTGACTCCTAACGGAGTCGGGGCTGGCACTAACGGTTTTCCTATCAACAGGAAACTCCTACGGAGTTATTGACATTAAATTTTTTTTGAGCTAGGTTCATAAATTCTTTACTGATTCTCTGTTAAAAAAATCTACATCCTTTCCAACACCTGCATCCGGTGGGCATCAAGTTTTAGTAAGATAAAGAGCAGAATGGTAAAACTCCATAAGGAAGATCCGCCATAGCTAAAAAAAGGTAGCGGAATCCCAATCACAGGAAACAACCCTATGGTCATGCCAATATTGATGGTAAAGTGAAAAAAGAAAATGCCCGCAACAGAGTAACCATACACGCGTGCAAACCTGCTCTTCTGTCGTTCGGCAAGAAAAATCACACGAAGGAA
>JBBRKB010000345.1:0-4570 GCA_038218385.1 Cytophagales bacterium
GCACCATGGGCTCGGATGCAACGAGTTGGATTTTTAAACCTGGCTCAAGTTGAAAGGTTGACAATTCCTCTGCAGGAGTTTTAACAGGAGACGGCTCATACGCTACAGGTGATGAAGCTTTGTTTTTACAGTTAGTCAAACAACAAGCACACATGCTTGTAAATAAAAAAATCAAAACACCTTTGTCTATCTTCACTATTCTCAACAGTTTAAAAAAATTATACTGATCCTTCGTAAAAATGTGGGTTTATACTTTTTTATAATCAGGGTGTACCCACGGCTGCCGATAGGGGCGTTTAAGCAATGCATTGGCTTCAGGGTCATTCACGATCTCACGTTTCTTCGGATCATATACAAGCGGCCTTCCGGTTTTCATAGAGAGATTCGCTATTATACAACACGCTGTTGAGATGTGACCTTCTTCAATGTCGGCAACAGGGCGTGAACTTTTTTCTATTGCTGCAAGGAAGTCGAGCATGTGAAGTCGTGTGGCAGGAGCTGCGTTCAATTCGATACGTTCTTCTGTAAGGTCTTCCGGATATTTTTCTTTCTCATACACTACATCGAAATGAATTGGCTTTGCGTCTTTATCAGTAGGAATAAAATCAGCGCGCATGGTGCTGGCTTTTAGAGTTCCCTTTTCTCCAAACAAAGTAAACGACCATGGATAGTCCGGGTCGGCAGGAGTTCCCCATGTGCGATGTTGCCATACGCAATTCAGTTCCGGATATTCAAACACAGCATGCTGCGTATCCGAAATATTTGACTTCGCTTCTTTCTGCACATAGATGCCACCTTCAGACGAGATGCGTGTAGGCCATCCCAACTTCAACATCCACCGAACGGTGTCAAACATGTGCACACACATATCACCTGTGATTCCATTTCCATATTCCATAAATGCGCGCCACCAACGGATGTGCGGCAATCCATCATACGGACGCAAAGGTGCTGGGCCAGTCCACATTTCATAATCTAGAAAATCGGGTACAGGTTCTAATGGAGGGTTGGCACTGTTACGCATAGGAAAGTAACAACACATTTCTACGTGCGAAATTTTTCCCAACAGTCCTGCGTCAACGATACTCTTTTTTGCTTCAATAAGGTGAGGTGTGCTTTTACGCTGTGTGCCTACTTGTACTACGCGTTTGTATTTTCGCGCAGCGGCTACCATTGCTTCTCCTTCCAGCACATCTGCGCTAATGGGTTTCTGCACATACACGTGTGCTCCGGCTTTTACTGCATCGATCATTTGAAGCGCATGCCAATGGTCGGGTGTTCCGATCAAGACAATGTCCAATTGATTTTCAGAAAGCAATTTTCGGTAATCTCCATAAAGGCGTGGTACCTTCTTTGATGTTTGTCGTTTGCTCACTAGCTCACCGGCTGCTTTTAATACATTTTTGTCTACATCACATAGCGCGATCACCTCTACAGGCGCGACCTGGATTAAACGAAATAAATCACTTTTGCCATACCAGCCCGTTCCGATCAATCCTACACGCAAGATTTTCGGTGGGTTAACAAAGTCCATACCTTGCACCCCAAAAGCGGAGAGCGCGAGAGAAGCTGAAGCACCTTTGATGAAGTGCCGGCGTTTGATGTTGAAATTATTCATGTGGGTTGGGTTGATTGATTAAGAAGCAAACAAATTACAGGTTATAAACCGGATGGGCAACAATCCATTCGTTAAATAATTATCTTGCGCCGAATTTAAAAGACCAGGTGGGAAATACGGTAAATACTGCCACGGAGCGGTAGGAATGTAAAATTTTTTTAATTAAATGGATATGGATAGGATCACATTGATTCAGCAAATTATTGAGAAGAATAAGTTTGATAGTTATTTGGAGATCGGTAGTAAAACGGGAACATCTTTTTTGCCTATTAAGTGTACCCACAAGGCAGCGGTTGATCCTGAGTTTAAAATCTCCAAACTGAAAAAGATGTGGTGGGATTTTAAAAACCCTCTCAACAAAACCAATAGCTACTTCGAAGAGACAAGTGATGATTTTTTTCTTAAACGAAAAGATTATCTGGCTTCTGTGGGGAAGCTCGATGTTGTGTTGGTAGATGGCCTCCATACGTATGAGGCAGCACTGAAGGATGTGTTGAACGCGTTGAAATATTTAAATGAAAAAGGCACCATTGTGATGCATGATTGTCTTCCGCCCAATGAGCAGGCAGCGACACCGATGCGTAAAATTCCGGGCACGGATCAATTTGAAGAACGGACCTGGGGTGGCAATTGGTGCGGAGATGTTTGGAAAGTGATCACCTACCTAAGAAGAAATTACGCTGATTCACTTGACGCATATGTTATCGATACGGACTTTGGGTTGGGCGTAGTGAAACCTAAAAGGAAATTAGATATTGATTTGGAAATCAACCTTGACCTGTTTAATGAAATTGATAAAATCTCCTATACCGAATTGATGCAGAATGTCGATTCTATGTTGGCCTTAAAAGATGTTGAGTTCGCTAAGACATTATCCTAATACTCTTTTGTCTGTCGCGTTCTATGTTCATGATTTCATTTCATTGAAATAGCTTCCTGACTTTTTCAGTTGACCCTATTTAGGTAATGCAGCTAATTCCAAAATCTCCTCCATTCCTTCTGCCGAAATCTTAATAGGGTTGTTCTTGTTGTCGGTAGCAGCACTAATTTTTTTGAAATCCTTAGCGGTAACATTATAGACGGAGAGTTTCGGGATTTTCATTTCACGTGACCACTCCTCAAGGGTTACGAGGAGGTGATCGACATAATAGGAATCCGATTTAGTAGTATCGTTTAAAAACAACTTTCCTACGGTAACGTATTTTTTTAAAGCTTCAGATTCTTTATTTTCTACGCGCAATTGTCTTACCGTAATTTTGTTGGCAGCAGCCATTAACGAACTGCAAACTACACCATGTGGCACATCAAAGTAACCACCAACAGAAGAAGCGAAGCCATGCACGAGTCCAAGGCCGGCGTTGGCTAATGTAATGCCCGATAAATAAGAAGCAAGCGACATATCCTTTCTTGCTTCCATGTCATTTCCATTTCTCCATACGCGTAAAAGCGATTTGGAAATTCTTGACAGCCCCTCCAACGCTAATGTATCCGTCATAGGGTTGGCGGTAGTAGACAGATAAGATTCCAACAGTTGTGTGAAAGCATCCATTCCACTGGCAGCGGTCACGTTAGCTGGACAGTTAACGGTTAACGTCGGATCAAGAATGGCAACCTTCGGAATAAAGTTAGTATGCCGCAATGATTTTTTATAACCTGCATCACCAATTTCAGAGATCACAGCATTTTTTGTTGCTTCACTTCCGGTGCCCGATGTTGTTGGAATGGCAATCATGGGCAACGTAGCTCCGCTATGTGTTTTGTGACCAACACCTTCGAGATAATCTTTTATAGGTTCACCGATAGGCAGCATAGCAGCGATTGCTTTTCCGGCATCCAACACACTGCCACCACCAACGGCTACTACTACGAATGGTAATTCATTTTTGTATTGCTGAACACATTCATCAATCATGAAAGGTGTTGGTTCTTTTTCAATACGATAATGTTTCCATTGAATACCTTTTATTTTTAATGCATGAAGTAGCTCTTCTCCTTCAGTTGAATTCATGAAGGAGTGTGCACCTGTTATGAGTAATACGGTAGATCCGTATGAGTTGATTAAGTCGGGAAGCAACGTCAGCTTTCCTTCTCCAAAATAAAGTTGAGGTACAGGCGCGAAAGAAAAAGAAGTAATCATCAATAGGATGAAAGCTTGTCCGGAAAAAGAAGTGCATGCTTAACACCTTCGCGCGGCCTTGCCATCATAGGTGCAACCACATCGCGCCATTTTAAATAATGTGATGTCTCTTTATGTGCCGCAACGGCTTGTTCGTTTTCATAGGCTTCATACAAAACAAATTTGCCAGCATCGTTGGCATCCTGTAAAATATCAAAACGAAGGTTGCCCGGTTCATTCACAGATCCATGATGATTTTCTTCGGTAGCTGCAATGAAGGCATCAATGTTTTCCGGCTTTACATATACATGGACGAGGGTTGCAATCATTTGATATTGTTTAATGCGCTACACTATTTTCATTGATTTTGCCGTTGATGCAGCTTAATCTTCCGGATAGGGAATGTACACGAAGTTTGTAAACTCCGTATCGACTACAAACAAACAGCAATATTCATCGGGATCTTTATAGGTGGCTTTGAAATCATTCTCCATATCCTTGGCGACAAGTTCACGCTGGACGAATTCATCTAAAAAGGAAGCATAATAATTCCAGCTGGTTCCCGAAACATCGCCTTGCTGAATAAGCAGTTGGCCAATGCTTTGGTTCTCTTTACAAAGAGTAAACACAGGAAATTCAAATCCGCTTTTTCGAATTTGATAAGAAGCTTCTTTTAATGCATCGGCTACTTTTACAAAATCTTGTGAAATCGTTCCGAGGTATTTTCCGCTGAGTTCAGGATCGTTGGTCATAGCGTGCAAAAGTACTAAACGTTGTGCTAAAAAATGACGGTCACATCAGAACTCCCACCATTTAGGATAGATTTTTTTCTGACC
>JBBRKB010000346.1:0-4561 GCA_038218385.1 Cytophagales bacterium
AAGCCCAGAATGCCAAAGGTGAGCAATAGTCTGACATTGGTCGTACCGGTTGAGCTAACAAACATGATGGCCGCATATAACAATGATCCAATGCCGAGCACGGTAAGAATGGCGCCAAAAATTCTCTTGATGTTCATAAAATTATCAGTTAGTAGTTAGTAAGGATGTGTGCGGATGCTACTTGTAAAAGTAGTGCCAACCTTGTTTTGAAATTTAGACAGTTACAGCGAATTAATCTACACGTTAGCTTGCGTTAAGTGAAATTTAATTGCCCAATATTCGCTAAAGAGTGGGGAGATATTTCTACATATTTAATTATTGCTGGACAGCACCTCACGGATTCTGTTATCTAAAAATTCCATCCTCCCAAGAAACCGCACTACTTAGCAATCAACGCCTCATACAAAACCTCCACTGGATGTTTGGCCAGTTTTCCTGTCCCATCTTTTATCTGATGTCGGCAGCTTGTGCCCGGTGCTACGATGATGGTGTCCGCTGTTTGTTTGCGCACGGTGGGGAACAAAACCAACTCCCCTATTTTCATGGACACATCGTAATGTTCCTTTTCGTAACCAAAAGATCCGGCCATGCCGCAGCAACCGGAAGGAATCAGTTGCACTTCGTAGTTGGTTGGCAAGGAAAGCATTTTCTTCGAAGGCACCTGAGATGATAAGGCCTTCTGATGGCAATGGCCATGAAATTTTATCAATCGTTTTTCACTTGTAAAAACAGTGCGGTCAATTTTATTAGCATCACGCTCTTTGGAAATAAACTCATCGATGGTGTAAACATTTTGAGAAAGTTCCTTTGCTTTCGCTTTCATATCGCCACTGGTAAGGTCGATGTATTCATCACGGAAAGTAAGAATGGCGGAAGGCTCAATGCCTACCATTGGAGTAGCGGCAGTAACAACACCATGCAACTTTGTAATATTGGTTACTGCTTTTTCCCTCGCATCTTTTAACATGCCTTTGGAAAGATGCGTGCGTCCGCTGCTTACATGATCAGGTATCTCTACATCATAGCCCAATGCTGTCAATAGTTTAAGTGTTGTTTGTCCTACACCCACATCATTGTAGTTGCTAAACTCATCACAAAAGAGAAATACCTTCCCTTTGTCAAGGGAAGCCTTGACACCAAAATTATTTTTCTTGTTCTTTTTATACCAAGTTTTTAGTGTTGTGCTATCAAGCAACGGCATAGAGCGTTTGGATGCGATACCCAGAACACTTTTAATGATACCTGATGTAAGGGAGTTTGAAAAGAAAAAGTTATTCAACATCGGAAACTTAGACGCTAACTTATTAAGTGAATCAAATTCTGAAATCACTTTAGTTTTCAACGGCACTTTGTGCGTTTTGTAATATTGATATGTGGCTTCTGCTTTGAGCTTCGCTACATCCACATTGCTGGGACACTCAGACTTACATCCCTTACAAGAGAGGCAAAGATCCATTACATCACGTATCTCTTCGCTTTCAAAAGGATTTATTTTTTTGGAATGTGTAAGAACCTCGCGCAAAATATTGGCGCGCGCGCGCGTAGTATCTTTTTCCAATCGTGTAGCCATGTAGGAAGGGCACATCGTACCTCCTGATAATTCTGATTTACGGCAATCGCCCGATCCATTGCAAAGTTCTGCTGAACGAAGAATACCTTGGTAATCGCTGAAGTCAAGCATCGTTTCAAACTGTGGCGTATCCTGACCCGGCATGAACCGAAGACTGGTATTCATCGATGGTGTATCCACTATTTTACCCGGGTTGAAAATGTTGTCCGGGTCCCATGATTTTTTTATCCGCTTCAGTACTTCATAATTTTTATTCCCAATCATGTAAGGGATGTATTCTCCGCGCAAACGTCCATCACCATGTTCACCACTCAATGAACCTTTGTATTTTTTTACCAATGAAGCAATTTCATCGGCAATGGTTTTGAAAAGTTGGTTGCCCTTTTCGGTTTTCAAGTCGAGTATAGGACGAAGGTGAAGTTCACCGGAACCGGCATGCGCATAATGCACACAAAAGAGATTATACTTTTTTAACGTTTCAGTAAACTCTTGAATGTAGGCGGGCAGATCCTGTACATCTACAGCAGTGTCTTCGATCACCGGCACTGGCTTTGCGTCTCCCGGAATGTTTGACAACAACCCAAGTCCAGCCTTTCGTAGTGTCCATACTTTGTTGGTGTCGGCACCTTGTATCAACGGATAGTAGTTGCCAAGTTTTTTGGCTTGCCATGCTTCGGTAAGTTTACGTGCATCAGCTTCTACTTCCGCCATCGTTTCCCTTCGTAACTCCACCACGAGCAAAGCAGCAGGATCACCTTTCACAAACCAACGGTTCTCACGTTGCAAGATATTTCCTTTTGTACATTCAAGAATGTAGCTGTCCATCAACTCACATGCGCTAGGATTATAATCAAGCGCAACAAGATTGGCCAATAACGATTCATGTATCGAATCGAAATGTCCGCACAAAAGACCAATCTCTTTTGGTGGAAGATCATTCAAGGAAAGTTTTGCTTCCGTAATGAATGCCAATGTTCCCTCGGATCCCGCTATCAATTTGCAGAAATTAAAATCTGCATCACCTGCTGCAAACGGCGCACTGTCTTTTAACAAGTCGATGGCGTAGCCTGTGTTTCTTCTGGGTATTGACTTTTTGGGAAACTCCCTTTCGATTTCTTCACGCGTCTCTACGTCTGACAGCTCTTTATAAATAGTAGAATAAATTTCACCTTCTACGCCGGGCAGTTTACATTTTTCTTTAAAGGCATCTTCGCTCAACGCACCAAAGGTTACCTTCTTCCCATCACTTAAGTACGCCATCACTTCCTTGGTATGTTCACGTGTGCTTCCATACACCATAGAGTTTGATCCACACGAATTGTTTCCGATCATCCCTCCCATCATGGCACGATTGGCCGTTGATGTTTCAGGGCCAAAGAACAAACCAAATTCTTTCAAATGCTTGTTCAGATCATCGCGGATTACACCCGGCTGCACACGTACCCATTTCTCTTCTTTATTTACCTCCAGTATTTTTGTAAAATACTTTGACACATCCACTACAATTCCACTGCCCACCACCTGTCCGGCAAGTGATGTACCCGCTGTGCGGGGAATGAGTGAAGTTTTATTTTCGCGTGCAAATTGGATGAGGATTTCAATATCTTTTTCTGTTCGCGGCAACGCCACAGCAAGCGGCATTTCCCGATAGGCAGATGCATCCGTAGCGTAAAGTTTACGCATCATTTCATCAAAATATAATTCCCCTTCAAGGGCCGTTGCCAGGTTTTGTAGTTTCAGATTCATCGTAAGAAGTAAAGTCGCGAAATTATGGAAAAGCTGCTAGCTTCTGGCTACTAGCTGCTAGTTAGTTTATGCAATGGTTAAAAATCACGTCTCCTTTCATGTTGAGTTGAAAATCTTACGCTTACAACTCATCCTACCAGAAGCCAGTAGCCAGAAGCTAGCGGCTTAAAAAAGCCAGCGGCTTTTTCTATCTTTGCTCTATGCCCACTTGCATCACCGGAAAACGAATGTATTTCTCCAAAGAATTGGCTGAAGAAGCATTGATCGGAGCGCACACCGCGTACGACTATGCCGGAGGCCAAGGGCCCATTGCTGTTTATCAATGTGAAGATTGTGGTGAGTACCACCTGACATCCAGAGGCCTAATGAATGAACGGTTGGCGCAATACATTGCCGACGGAAAATTGAAATTAGAGAAAGAAGCCAACCGCTGGTTAGGTAAATTTAAAAAGTGATCGCCCGTCTGTCACAAAGAAGAATTTGAAACTTTCATTAACGCCCGGTTCAAAGTATATTTGCCCGAAAATTATTCTCACTTAAGTACCCCTTATGAGGCTTGGACAGTTAGCCCGAAAATTATCGGTAAGGCCCGACCAGATTGTAGATTACCTCCTGAAGTTTAACATTACATTGGACGAAGGCTCTAATGCACGCATTGAAGATAACGATGCGGAAAAAGCTATTGCTTTTTTTGCGCCCACCCTATCCAACCCTCAGGTGCAGGAATTACTCGGAAAAGAAACCCTGGTGGCTGAACCGGAAACAGTAATAGAGGAACCTACACCTGAAGAGGTTAACGTTGCAGAAGCCTTTGATAACAAGCCAGAAGAAATTATCAGCGAAGTGGTAGTGGAAGTTGCTTCACCTGTTATAGCAGATGCTGAAATGACATTCGAACTGGGTGAGGTAATTAAAGCGCCAAAAGTTGAGCTTCCCGGATTGCGCGTAATTGGAAAAATTGAATTACCTCAACCTAAAAAGAAAGAAGAAGATATAGCTGACACTGGCCACACAGCTGAAGAAAATAATGTGCCTGCTGAAAATATCTCTGAGGAAAGAAAACAACCCAGGCACGAACCTAAAACGAACCGCTCGGATAAAAACAGAAACGAAAGGGAACGTCCACGCAAAAATCCTATTGCCTTACAACGTGAGCGCGAAGCACGTGAAGGCGACAAGAAAAAACGTGAAGAGGAAATCCGAAGTAAGGAATTGCGTGCTGTGCATTATGCTAAAAAAATTAAG
>JBBRKB010000347.1:0-4539 GCA_038218385.1 Cytophagales bacterium
GGAGCATAAACCAAAAATACCAGCGCGGCCTAAGGTAGCCTAGCAATCCGTTTATAAAATCCTTCAGCGAGTGTTTGTCCTCTGAAAGTCCATCACCTTGTGTCCACGGATCCATTTTATAGCTCCCAACATCGTTGACCATGATCAGGTCAAATTTTCTTTTGTGTAAGGTTGACTTATCAATGTTCACTATGCTGCCTATCCCCTGATTATCTACGATACCTCCGTCCATTACGCCAACACCCTTAGCGTAGCGCTCTAAATTTTTAAGTGCTTTGTATTCTTCATCAGCATGGTTTTCATAATAATCATCAGGAAAAACCATCGGCTCAAAACCAAACGGAAAACACGAAGATGAAGCCACAGCATCGGCTACTTTAGTAAGGGGTTTAACATTTTTCAGTTCGGCACAATGAAGGGGCTTGTTCCCAAACAATCCCGTATTCTGAAAACGAAAAGCAAGTCCGTAAGAAAATTCGGTAGCGTTAAAGCACACATGTTTTAAATGAGATGTTGAGTCTTCATCCAAAAAAAGATCAAACGATCCTTTAAAATATAAATGCTCGTACGCCAACGCGAAGGCATTTATCAACGATCGTTTCTTATGGTTTTTCTTCCATAGATTTTCATCTTCAAGTAATTTGATTCCGGTTTCCAACAACGTATCATCATCCAGAAATTGGTAATACGATGTATAAAACTCATCAAAGGTCTGATCCTTTGCTTGCGATAAAGCATAAGCAGCACCCGTTAATGTACCACCACTAACGGTACTCAACGCATTCACATTTTGGAGTAGTGGCTTAGCGTTAAAATGAATTTTATTCAAATAAGAAAATACACCTAAGGCAAAAGCAGATGCACGATATCCACCACCGCTAAAGCAAAGGCCAATGGATTCAAAGGGAATAAAGGTTTTAGCTGAAAGGCTATCAGGTTCATTCATGGGAAGAGGGTAATAAATGGAATGAAAGCTAGTGCAAATCGTCAGTTTATAAAAATCATTTGCCTGCGAAATGTAAAAATCTCAATGGAGATCTTCCCTAATTTCTCCGTTCAAATCGGTGGTGAGTACATCAGTCATGTAATCAAAGAAAGGCCGGATGCTTTTAAATGTCTTGTTCACTTGATTGATAAAGTTGGGGGACAACACTTCTACATCGGTGAAAGCGCATTCGAACCAGTATTGTTTGAAGCGCAACAATTTAATGGCCTCATGTTCTTTCTGAAATCCCTTCGGGGTTGTTTTTACTTGTGCGCCTTGCATCTCACCAAATGTATTTCTAATGCCTTTTGATTTTAATAATGTGTTCCAGTCTTCATAATTATTAAGAATATCCATTCGGATTCGTTTCAGATCTTCTGGGCTTGGATTGACAAACCCACAACCTACATGAGTGCTTCCGGGCCTGATCCAATAATAATATCCACCTCGAAGCATGGGCTTGCTTCGCTTCATATAGCCGGCAAACCGCGCACTGTATGGCGACTTGTCTTTCGAAAACCTCACATCATTGTAAATCCTGTATAAACTTTTTCTTCCTGAAGGTGTCTCAATATGATCATGTGTATTCATCTTAGTAATAAGTGCATCGACAAAGTCTTCAGTATTTTGTTTTGCCATGAGATATGAATCTTTATGTTCATTGAACCACTCGCGGTTGTTGTTCTTGGCAAGTTGCTTCAGGAATAGTAAAGTTGATTTTTGTATCATTCGTTCTTAATTATGAATAGTCAGAATTTGGAAATATAGTCCCGTTTCTAAAATAAACGCTAATCAAACCTTTGCATTATGTAAATGATTGACACATACATTAATTCATAATTGTATGTCAAAAAATCATCTCATACCCTTGAAGAAACTAGAAAATTGGCCATCTTCGCGGTCTTAATACAACAAAATGGCACAACCGGATATTCAGCAACTTTCTAAAATCAGTTCACAAGTAAGACGCGATATTGTTCGCATGGTTCACGCTTGCCAATCAGGTCACCCTGGTGGCTCTTTGGGCTGCACAGAGTTTTTTGTGGCGCTTTACTTTCATATTTTAAAACACGATCCATCATTTAATATGGATGGAAAAGGTGAAGATTTGTTCTTCCTTTCCAATGGACACATCTCCCCCGTATGGTATTCAGTACTGGCACGTTCTGGGTATTTTGATGTTAAAGAATTAAGCACCTTTAGATTAATAAATTCACGCGTACAAGGCCACCCGGCTACTGCCGAGCATCTGCCCGGTATACGTATAGCGTCCGGCTCTTTAGGGCAAGGTCTATCGGTTGCTATTGGTGCTGCACAGGCCAAGAAGATCAACAACGATGATCGTTTTGTTTTTGTATTGATGGGTGATGGCGAACAGGATGAAGGCCAGATATGGGAAGCATCGATGTATGCAGCGCATCATAAAGTTGATAACCTTATCGCGACTATTGATGTGAACGGCCAACAAATCGATGGCCTAGTGAAAGAGATCATGGATCTCAAGAACCTTCGCGCCAAATGGGAAGCCTTTGGTTGGGATGTTCAGGAATTCAACGGTAACAACATGGAAGAAACCGTGAAGGGCTTGGAGAAAGCGAAAACCATGGCCAAGAAGGGTAAACCGGTCATCAACCTCATGCACACAGAGATGGGATTTGGGGTAGATTTTATGGTGGGTTCGCACAAATGGCATGGTGTAGCGCCAAATGACGAGCAACTAAAAGATGCGTTAGGTCAATTGGAGGAAACCCTTGGTGATTATTAAGTAGAATTTTCAATCCTCATTATAGAAATGCCGGCCTTGGTCGGCATTTTGCTTTTAACACCACACTGGTATCTTATTGGGTACCGTTGTAACTTCAACAAAACCAATTTCAGTATTGAGAATAGCACTATCCATCCTACTTGTCTTATTACTGTTCATATGTAGTATTGAAACCGTGAGGGCGCAGAAAAAGGTGCAGCAAATTGTGCCCGAAAAAACCCGCATACTCTTTTTGCTGGATGGTTCTGGTTCTATGATGGGGCAATGGGAAAATGGAAAATCTAGAATAGATGTTGCCAAAGAAATTCTGACCAAACTGGTTGACTCACTGAAGAGTAATCAGAATCTGGCACTCGGACTTCGTGTATACGGACATCGCTATGCAAGACAAGCCAACAATTGCCAGGACACTAAGTTGGAAGTTCCCTTTGGCCTGAACAATCACAACACCATCATTGCAAAACTCAAAGACATTGTCCCCAAGGGTGTTACGCCCATCACCTACTCCATCGAACAGGCTGCCAATGATTTTCCAGCAGAACACGGATATCGCAACATTCTCATTCTTATTACGGATGGTATTGAATCCTGTGGTGGTGATCCATGTGCCATGTCCATTGCCCTTCAACGAAAGGGTGTCTTTCTGCGGCCGTTTGTCATTGGACTTGGTCTTGATGGCGGCAAAGTTCTCGATTGTATGGGTACCTATATGGACTCACAAAATTCCAGTTCCTTTAATAATGTACTGAACACCGCTATTAAAACAACTTTCTCCAAAACAACGGCCAGTGTTGAGCTTCTTGATGGCGATAACAAGCCAACAGAAACCAATATTAATGTCACCTTCCTAAATGAGATGACGGGCACATCAGCCTATGAATTTGTGCATTACCTTGATAGTCGAGGCAGACCGGATTCAGTACAGTTAGATCCGGTTTTATCCTATACTGTCGTGGTGAATACCGTACCACAAGTTGAGCGAAGAAATGTCAACATCGTCAACGGGCGACATAATGTTATTTCGATTCCTGTTCCGCAGGGAAACCTAATGGTAAAACAGACAGGGCGCAATGTGAATTTTCCCGTGATTGTGCGACAAAAAGGGCGGCATGAAATCCTCAACACACAATACGCCAACGATGTTTTTCGCTACCTGACAGGGGCGTATGAAATAGAAACCATCACGTTGCCCAGACGGAATTTTGACATCACCATTGCATACAATCAGACCAAAACCATAACCTTACCTACGCCCGGATTAGTAAACATCAATACAACATCCGCTGGTTTTGGCAGCCTCTTTGAGATTCTACAAGATGGCACCGAGCAGTGGGTATGCCACCTGGATAAAACAAAATCCCGACATGCTTTCAACCTACTTCCCGGAACCTATCGGGTGGCGTTCAGGGCTGGCGATGCAGGCGGTAGTAAGTATACCGGTGTGAAAAATTTCAAATTGAATTCGGGTGAGACCTTGAACCTATCTATGTTTTAATGTTCGTTGCTTTTTGGCGAAAGCCAGGAATCAAATATAAAGTGCACTTTTACCAACAGTATATAACTCATCATATGTAAATCGATTTAAAATAAAACTTTAAGCACTTTGATACAATCTAAAAAAAGTCATTTCATAATTATAGGATCCATTGTGTTTGTAATCTTGGTAGGTAGCTATTTTTTATTAATTCCGAGATTATTGCCTTATCCTGTTGCTGTTAAAGAATTTGTTCAGACAAATACCGCCAAAATATCATCGATAAGTTCTGATAATGATTACTTTACAGAATTC
>JBBRKB010000348.1:0-4522 GCA_038218385.1 Cytophagales bacterium
CGTTTGATGGCTTCACCATAATCGGCAATGGCCGCATCTAGCTTATCTAAATTTTGTTGTGATTTTCCTCTATTGTTGTACAGGATGGGATCTTTGACACCGAGTGTAACCGCTTGCGAATAATCTTCAACAGCGCCTGCAAAATTTTTGGATACAAACTTTGCATCGCCTCTGTGAAAAAAGGCATCACCAAACTTCGGGTCTTTGCTCACCGCCTCGCTAAAATCTGCTATGGCATCTTCTACATTTTTTGCATCGTACTTACTGTAGCCGCGCATATCAAAAGCCAATGCATCGGTGACACCTGACGTGATGGCTTTGTCAAGATCTTTCAACGCGCCACTGAAATCTTTTAAGTAATATTTAGCAGCTCCTCTTTTACAGAAGGTATCGCCATCATTCTTTCCGCCTTCTATTGCTTTGTTTAAATCGAGTAAGCTTTTTTCGTATTCTTTTAATTCAAAATACGAAGCTCCACGTGCAGCGTAAACATTGGCATCTGTTGATCCTTTCTCAATGGCTTTTGATAGATCACTTGCACTGCCCGTAAAATCTTTTGTGTTCAATTTGGCCATGCCTAGCGCAGCAAACTCTTCCGCACCAGCATCGCCACGGGATACGATAACAGCTAAATCTGTAATGGTGGCCAGATATTCTTTCAGTTGAAAATGAGCAAGGCCTCGGTTTTTCAGTGGCGTGTTGTAATCTTTCTTGAGTGCAATAGCTCTATCAAAATCAGCGATGGATTCTTTTGCCTGATTGGAATTTAGTTTTGCCTTGCCACGGTTGTTAAAAATAATTTCATCGTTGGCACCAAAACTTATGGCTTTATCATAAGCCTCAATAGCACCCGTAAAATTGTTTTGCTTAAATCGTGCATTACCCAATTGAAAATATACATCCTTGTTTTTGCTTCCCAGGGAAGATGCTTTTTCCAATGCTGTAACGGCCTCCTTGTCTTTTTGCGTAAGCAAATAGGCAATGCCTAAATCTTCGTAAGCATTTAGATCTGCATTTCCCTTTTGTACTGATTTTTCAAGATCGGTGACGGAGTTGTTGTAATCTTTAAGTTCGTAATTTGATTTTCCTCTTTTTAAATAGAGATCGTCTTCCTTCTGGCCTGCTGCTTCGGCTGAGGACAGGGCTTGCACAGCACCGCTGTAATCTTTCGCATCATACCGAAGATAGCCAGCATATAGTTGCACCGTGGGATCTGTTACGCCGCCCTTGATAGCACTTTCCAGGTTGGTTTTTGCCTGGTCTTTTTTATTTAATTGGTAGTAAGAAATTCCAAGCATTTTAAAAACTTCAGCATCGGCAGCATCAGCTTTTGCTTTCTCTAAATCTTCAACAGCGCCGGCATATTCCTTTTGGGTGAATCTACCGACACCTCTATTATAGTATGCTTTTGTGAAATTGGAATTTAGCTTAATCGCCTGATCGTAATCGGCAATGGCGCCTGCCAGATTGTTAGTGTTTGCCTTTGCCTTGCCACGATTGTTGTAAAGTGTTGCGTCCGACCCCCCATTGCTTACCGCGTTATCATAATTTTTAATAGCGGCTGGGAAATCGTTTTTCAAAAACTTAATGTCGCCCAGATTTTTATAAACCTCCGGATCTTTTGTGCCCAGTGAAATGGCTTTCTCTAAATCACGCACTGCATTGTCGTTGTCTTTTTGAATAAACTCTGCATTACCTTTATAGTGATAGACTTCTTTTGTGTTAATGCCTGCGTTGATGGCACGGCTAAAGGATTCGATGGCTGCAGCATATTCTTTATTTGAATATTGGCAAAAGCCCATCTGATAAAAAACATCTTTGTCACTAATGCCCATGGACACGGCTGTAGAAAGGTTCTTACCACCCTCCACACAATCGCCATTCTGCGCCTGGCTTAAGCCGAGCATTTTAAAAACATCTTTATCTTTCACACCCTTTTGGGCAACCTTTACTAAATCCTGTGCGGCACCTTTATAATCTTTGAGATTAAATTTCGCCGTTCCTGTTTTTTGAAATATTTCTGTATCGGACCGCCCACTGCTCAGTATTTTTTGAAAATCCGAAATGGATCCTTTCCAATCTTGTGTTTCGTATCGTGCTTCTGCGCGGTTCTCAATTGCTTTGTCATAATTCGATTTTAACTCAAGGGCTTTATCAAAATCAGCAATGGATTCCTTGTAATTTTTCTCATTGAATTTTGCTTTGCCTCTGTTGTTGTAGAGGACAGCATCAGCCTTACCTGTGGCAATGGCTTTATCATAATTTGTAATGGCGTCTTTATAATTCTCCAGGCGAAATTTAGCATTGCCAAGGTTGGCATAGGTATCATAACTTTTAGCACCCATCGACACAGCTTTTTCAAGATCTGTTGTGGCGCCCTGATAGTCGTCAAGGTTGTAGCGTGTATTGCCTTTGTACTCGAAAAGTTCTAAAGTATTAGCACGTGCTTTCAGAGCCTCATCAAAATCTGATTTTGCGTTTTTATAATCTTTTAACTGGTAATAGGCTACTCCACGCTTTACGTACGTGTCTTTTAAATTGTATCCCGAATTGATCAATAGGGTTAGCTCTTGGGCAGCATCGCTGAATTTATTGTCCTGTAATTTCTGTAGGGCCTTTTGATAAAGAACTTGATTGATGGAATCTTGATTCTGACCAAATGAAACCGAGATCGTAAAAAGGCAAGCAAAAAGTATAAGCGTAGCGCGCATAGTTTAAAAATTGGACTAAGTAAATTTACCAAAATAACGGTATTCCAAAGACCGTACCGAACGAAAATTCTCCACACGGGAAATAATACAGTCTATCCTTGCTTTCTTACGACAAGGAGCAAGTCAAGTGCATCCGATGCATCTTCTACCACAACATAGTTTTCATGGCTAATTTTTCCAACCAAGCCCTGATCTTGATCTTGAAGTTTGTTTCGGTTCCGTCGGTTTAAGATTTCGTAAGGCATGCGCAAGAGAACCGCGGGCAGCTTATGTTGCAAATCAAAAATATCCCAGCGTGTAATGCGTTCAACCGATTTTCGATTTTCCTCATGATAGTCCATGACGGTCTCATCTCCTGTGATGCCGAGCATCTTCACATTATCAAATATTTTTTCTGCAAGTGCCTTAAGTTCGGTGGAAAGGTATTCGCGAATATGCCAGGGGTTTCGCGAAAGCGACATCTTGCGGTTGGGAGTGGTGATGAGGGCTACGGCACCGGGCTTAAGGAGGCGATGAATTTCTTTTAAAAACAGAACATCATTTTGAATGTGTTCGATTACTTGAAAACTCACAATGGAGTCATAGGCATTGTCGGCCAAGCCTGTGAGCGGCGGAAGACTCATGGCCTTAAACCTTGCCTGTGGATATTTTTTTTGAAGATCAGTAATAACAGATTCAATCTTATCAACCGCCGTGAACGTTGTCACGTGTGGTAATAAGGTGTCAATACCTCTTCCTTCACCACAGCCTATTTCCAGTATATTGCCTGAGACATATTTTTGGGCAATAATATAAGCTTTGAAAAGCCGTTGATGGATGGGATTATCAGAAGTAATTTTTTCTGAAGTAATCTCTGTTGTGTATATGTTTGGCATAAATATGGCCGCAAAAATAACCCAATGAAGCCTAATAATTCGGAAAGGTTATTTAATTTTCAAGACTAAAATTCGCTAATGAAACCATTTACCATACTTCTTTTGATTTTAGCGGCACATATGGCGCAATCCCAGGTTCTTCAGGATATCAATTATCAATATTTGTACGACCCCAATCAACCTCTTTCAGTTGAATTTAACCGGGTAAAAACTACAACCGGATGGAATGTCTTTTTTAAGGTGAGCGCAAAAGAGGCAGTGCAACCAAAGTTTCATGTATCATGGGAGTTAAGAAAGAGTAGTAGCGATAAAGAAGCATCACCTGTTTCAGATTCCCTGGTTCATTTCACGGCACAATCTGATGAGGGTATGCAAATAACCGGAAATGTCACCCTTGATGTAACCGCCGATAATTCTATTTTGGTAGCGAAGGTTACGGATATTCAAGAGAAGAGAGCGTGGTATTACTTCACAGACCTTCGTGCAGATTATCCTGTAAATGTTTATCTGCAAAACGAAAGCGGAGAGGTAAATTTTAAATCCTACCTAAAAGAAGGTAATAGATACAGCATTAAGAATAAGGATGCACAAGAACTGATTGTTTCTTATTACACGGTATCGTTTCCTGCTGGTGCTCCTACATTTTCTGAGGGCATGGCGCCTGTTGCCAGCACCATTCAAATGGATTCCACCCTTCGCGTAAACACGGACAGCACATTTGCTTTTACTAATTCGGGTATGTATTTAATTCAAAAAGATACCAATGACGCAAAAGGAGTTTCATTTAGTGTATACAACGATTATCCCAAATACACACGTATTGAAAATCTGGCCGATCCACTCGTCTATGTATGTACTAAAAATGAGTCTGATAAACTAAGAGAGGCAGGTAGTGAGAAAAAAGTATTTGACAGGATCATTCTTTCGATTACAGGT
>JBBRKB010000349.1:0-4506 GCA_038218385.1 Cytophagales bacterium
CTCCATCCGGTCACGCAAGGCAGGATGAACTGTATCAAGCGCATTGGCTGTAGCCACAAAAAGGACTTTTGATAAATCGTATTCTATTTCAAGGAAGTTATCTGTAAAGGCATTGTTCTGTTCAGGATCCAACACTTCTAACAACGCCGAAGATGGATCGCCCCTGAAATCAGATTTTACTTTGTCGATTTCATCCAATATAAAAACAGGATTGGATGTTTGCGCTTTCTTCAAATTGCCCAATATCTTTCCTGGCATAGCGCCAACATACGTCTTGCGATGGCCACGTATTTCTGCTTCATCATGCACACCACCAAGTGACATGCGCACATATTTTCTGTTCAACGCTTTCGCGATCGATTTACCCAATGATGTCTTACCCACGCCCGGAGGGCCATAGAGACAAAGTATCGGACCGTTCATGTCTTGCTTTAATTTTAACACGGCCAGGTATTCGAGAATCCGTGTCTTTACTTTTTCAAGACCGAAGTGATCGTGGTCTAGAATTTTCTTTGCGCGATTCAGGTCAAAGTTATCTTCAGAATATTCACTCCATGGAATATCCAGCATAAACTCAACATAGTTCATTGCTACCGGATATTCGGCAGCAGCAGGATTGATGCGTCCAAGTTTGTCGAGTTCTTTATTAAAATGCTGCGCTACATGCTTCGGCCATTTCTTTGCCTCGCCACGTTTGCGCAAATCTTCTACTTCTTTATCAGGCCCATCAAAGCCCAGCTCATCTTGCAACACCCGTATCTGTTGCCGTAAAAAATAGTCGCGCTGTTGTTGATCAATGTCGGTGTGTACTTTCTTTTGGATCTCCTGCTTGATCTCCAGCATTTGAATCTCGCGCAGCATGTAGTGAAGCAACAAGGTGCCGCGCTCCGTTAGGTTTTGCGTCTCCAGTATTTTCTGTTTGTCTGGTGCGTCCACATTTAGATTGGAAGCAAGAAAATGCACGAGGAAAGACATGCTTTGGATATTGTCAAGCGCTACTTGTGCCTCTTGCGGAATCTCTGGGTTAAGTTTTAATATTTTTGATGCCGCTTCTTTCAGGGATTGAATCAACGCCTTTGTTTCCTTGGCCTTAACACTTATCGCAGGCTCTGCTAATAAATCAATGTGAGCGGTGAGATAAGGATCTTCCTTCACAAACTCTTTTACATTAAACCTGTTTTTACCTTGAATGATAATGGTGGTATTTCCATCAGGTAGCACCAACATTTTGATGATGCGCGCCACGGTTCCGGTCCTATAAAGATCATCAACGGTAGGCTCTTCTGCCAGGGCATTTTTCTGCGCCAATACGCCAATAATCCGATTGCCTTGGTAGGCCTTCTTCACCAGCTTAATGGATTTCTGCCGACCCACTGTAATCGGAATGACTACACCGGGAAATAATACCGTATTCTTTATGGGTAAAATGGAAAGTTCTTCGGGTAGGTCTTCTGGTTTTAAGTCAGAATCCTGCTCGGGATTGATCAACTGGATGAAGTCATCCGAGTCTTCTTGAACCAATTGTATAGGGAAAGCTCTAAACATAATTTTATCGTGCCACTTTGACGCACCGGCCAACTATCCGGGAATAATTCAAACGAAGGTCGTCAATCGACAATAGTAATGCCAAGAGAGTTGTAAAAGAAGTAAAATTGTACCAACTTTAATTTGGTTTGGCTCATTTTTTACAAACTCAATCAAGTGAAACCCTATTTTTTAATCACCATAGGCTTGTTTTTCCTCTTGACGGTATCCCCGCTTCAAGCGCAAAAGCAAAAAAATAAATTTAAAAAGGGCGGCATTATCCAATTGGATGATAGCCTGACAAATTACAGCCAATCTGACATTTTTAATTTTCCCAACATTAACAAAATACCCATCTATCAAGACGCCACCAAGCTGAAGAAAATTGAGCAACTCAAAAAAAGTGGTGACCCTGAACAACTCTATAATACATTAAGGGAATATGTAAGCAAATTTGCCATTGCCAACTTTTCCTCAAACACAACCATGATTTGGGATTTGGCAAAGCTATCAGAAAAGTATGGGCCACCGGGTGAAGCTGTGTTGCTTTATAAACTGGTTCTCAAACATCATCGCCAGAATGTTGATCGGAAGATTGTCCAAAACGAATTTGATACGCTCACGAAATATCAAAAGGATTACTATGTGCCGCTTGATTATTATTACGAACTCGTTGCTTACCGAAAAGAAATTGACACCCTTCGCCCTCCTCAAGGTGTATTGCTAAATATTGGTGAATGGGTAAACTCTGCCAAAGCAGACTACGGCCCAACCATCGGCAATCTGGACTCTGTCTTATTGTTCACATCAAAACGAAACAGTCACAGCGGCCATACGGATAGGGGCTTTGATGAAGACCTCTTTTTTACTGCGAAAGAAAATGGTGTTTGGATGGATGCGAAAGAATTCACCACCATCAATACAAATTACAACGAAGGTTCTGCATGCTTGAGTAGTGATGGCAAGACCTTATTCTTTGCGCGCTGCAACTCGCCCGACTCACAAGGCAGTTGTGACTTATTCACTGCTGATAAAAAAGATGATGGCAACTGGGGAAACATTAGAAACCTGGGCGCACTGGTAAATTCACCCGCATGGGATTCTCAACCTTCGCTTACCCATTCAGGCGATACGTTATTTTTTGCCAGTGATAGATTAGGAGGACTGGGCATGACGGACATCTATTTCACCGTGAAGAACAACAAGGGTGTGTGGCAGAAGGCACAAAATGTTGGGCCTATTATTAACACGAAAGCACAAGAAGTAAGTCCTTTCTTTCATCATCGTTTTAATGTGTTGTATTTCAGTTCCAACGGGCAACCCCTAAACTTTGGCGACTTTGATATTTATAAATCCCATCAACTTGCAAAAGGTTGGGATGAGCCTAAAAATGTAGGACCGCTTGTAAATGGTGCAGGAAGTGAATACTACTTTACCATCGATTCAGAATCGAAAGATTTATACTACGGAAGAAGTTCAACAGACGACATCACCAACCTCGATATCTTTTCTTTTCCTGTGCCCATGGAAGCACAACCCAATGCCACTGCTAAACTAAAAGGCTCACTCACTAACTCGGAAACAAAAAATCCCATGCGTGGTATTGTTTCTATTATCGATCTGGATAATGGTGTAGAAGTGGCCCCCAAGTTTTTACGACCCGATGGATCTTTTGATTTTGAATTGATCAACAAAAGAAATTATTTATTAATCATTCAAGGCGATGATTATTTTCGGATAGAAGAAATTTTCTTTTTGGATGGTGACATGGAGATTAACAAAGAGACCGAACCCATCGAAAGCAAGATCGCCTTTAAATCACTGGAGTTTGAAAATGGAAAAGCCGACATCCTGCCCGACATGCACAGCGACCTCACGAAACTGGCCAACTTTCTCATCGATCATCCGACCTTCAATCTGACCATCTCGGGGCATACCGATTCACAAGGGAAAGAGGATAGCAACCTTAGGTTATCTCAGGCACGCGCCGATGCCATCAAAGCCTATCTAATGTATGAATTCAAAATTTCCTCATCACGAATAGAGGCACATGGGTATGGTAGCTCAAAACCTATTGTAAAAGAGAAAACAGATGAAGATCGGGCGCTCAACCGAAGAGTGGAGTTTGATTTACATCGTGAATAATAATGGAATCAAATTGTGTCCTACATTGTTGACCACTCAATGATGAAAATTCATTCGATACTAAATCACAAACCAAAATGAAAATACTTACACAGATAGCTTTCCTTAGCCTACTCTTCATCGCTATGGCATGCGAAGCGCAGAAGAAATCTAACAAGTCTGATATTGAAAATCTAACCTTGGAAGCGCCCAAAGGGAAAGCGATCGCTGCTTTTGCAGAAGGATGTTTTTGGTGTTCTGAACATCTCTTTGAGGCTGTTGTTGGCGTTGACTCTGCTGTTTCAGGTTATGCAGGCGGAACCGTTGCAAACCCAACCTACGAATTAGTCAATACCGAAACCACAGGCCATGCTGAAACCGTTTTGGTTTATTACGATCCATCAATCGTGAGCTATGAAGAACTGACCAATGTTTTCTTTACCTCACACGACCCAACAACGCCCGACCAACAAGGGCCTGATCGCGGAAACTCCTATCGGTCAATTTTATTTTATCAAACACCACAAGAAGAAACCATTGCCAAAGCAGCCCTTCAAAAATATTCTTCCAATGGACTTTATGCTAAGAAGATCGTAACCGAAATAAACAAACTTACAGCCTTCTATAAAGCGGAAGGGTATCATCAGGATTACATAGAACATAATCCCAATAATTCATACGTGCGCGGTGTGTCCATACCACGTTTTGAAAAGTTTAAAAAAACTTATAAGGGGAAGCTTAAATAATTTTTTGAATAAAGAAGTAAGTAATGTCAGGATTTTTTTCTTATTCTTCCTTCAAACTAGAAAACAGTTGAGATTTTTAATCACCTTGGCCTTCATTGAAAGATATTTTAAG
>JBBRKB010000350.1:0-4485 GCA_038218385.1 Cytophagales bacterium
ATGAACAAGAAGACTGGATCGAACTTTATAATACCGGCAGCACACCAACCGATATTGCAGGATTATTCATTACCGATGATGTGTTGAACAAAACAAAGTATCAAATCCCAACTGGTGTTGGTAATGAAACCGTCATGGCTCCAAAGACTTATAAAATTCTCTGGGCAGACAACGATCTTGACCAAGGTGCATTACATGTAGGCTTCAAACTTTCAAATAGCGGTGAATCAGTTGGGCTATATCAAATGATCGGTGGCAACGCAGTAACGTTAAACGAACTTACTTTTCCTCAACAACCCGACAACACCTCGTTCGCCAGAATACCAAACGTTACAGGGCCGTTCAAAACAACAGGTATCCTTACGCCTGGCAGCGAAAATATGTTCGAGGTGGTGACAGCAAATGAAGAAGATGCAGTGAGTCAGATTTCCGTATTCCCAAACCCCACAACTTCTAATGTAACCGTTCAATCTACTGTGCCTATTCAAACTATATCCATTTACAACGTCTTGGGTAAAGAATTACAAAAGGTAAGTGTCAATGGCTTAAATGGTAGTTTGGATTTATCATCCTTTCCACCAGGTTTGTACTTCATTCGATTGTCAGTGGGGGGCAACTCCAAAACGGTAAAGGTTATTAAGAAGTAAAAACTCTAATTCACTACGGCGGTAATATTTCTGACCAACATTTTAAAAATAAAAATAGGCTCCGGAAACCACTCCGGAGCCTCACCAAACACCTACTTCACCTACTACTCTTTCGTGGCCTTCATCGGAACTGTTCTGTAAGTCCCCATCACCATATCACCTTTTATCTCATTGTCTGTTACGGTGCCCACAACCTCAACGGTTACTGGGTTGGATCCGAAATTAACTTGATACGTGAATGTTAATTGATTTCCGTTTACACTTACAGAAGATAATTCGGTTGGCTCCGGCATACGGTTACTGGTAATGGTTCCAGAATATTTGTCATCCTCTTTTTTCAATATAAATGTACCATTGCCACCTTGTGGTGAATCAAGTGTGTACTTCCATGTGCCTTCAACGTTAGCGGCTGGTATACTTGGATCAACAGGTGCCTTCTCTACCGCTGTAGGTTTTTGTCCTGCCGGCGCTTGAAAGTTGCCACCACCTGATCTTGTCGGTTGAGGTGCTGCATCTCCGCCTCCGCTGTTATCGTCTCCACCGCCACCGCCTTTGAGGTCGTCATTACTCACTGTTTTTTTCTTTCTGCGTGGTCCGCTATCTGTACTTACCTTTCCAATGCGATAACTAAAATTGATTTTGAAGTTCATGTTGTGCATTACATTAGTGCTCGCTTGTGTAATGGAAGGAGAAACCAACTCTGTTTTAATTTTGAAAGCCGGTGTAAAAAAGTTTTCAGCTCCAAAACCAATACTTCCGCGCTTGTCTTTACCCAGACTTTTGTTTAATCCTAAACTATAAATACCAAAACCTCCTTGTGTCCCCTGAAGTTGTACTTGCCTTCCGCGATAAAACCCAAAGAACTGAAGCGCCCAATTTTTTGGCAATGTGTAATTACCAAACAGCCTACCACTGATCACCCAGCCTTCATTGCTTGCTGTGAAATCAGGATTTGGACTATTGTTGTTCAACACTGCATAATACAAATCACTTCCACCGTTTAGGGAAAATTTGCCACCAATATTTACATTGGCAAAAACGCTGACACCATAGGCGTCTTCTTTGCCAATGTTTTGATAGGTTGTAAGAATGGTATCACTCCCCACAACTTGTCGGACACTCTGAATAGAATTATTGGTATTTCTTACAAAGGTTGAAACATTAATGGACGATCCTTTTATGTATGAACTATAGGATAGCTCATAGTTATTGGTAAACTCCGGATCCAGTTGAGGGTTACCAATCGTCTGACTCAATTGATTTGTTTGCTGAAGATTCGGGTTAAGAAATTGAATGGAAGGTCTTTGAATCCTCCGGTTGTAAGATACTTTTATCGTGTTGCCGTTTTTCAATTTTCGTAAAGCATTGATGCTCGGAACCAAGACACCATAAGAAGGAATCTTTACTTCGTTTTCATCAGAGAAGTTTGCGTCAATGGTTGTGTATTCATAACGCGCACCAGCTTTTAGGCTATAGTTAGTCAGGAAACTCAACGTGTAAGAAAGATAACCAGCCGAAATATTTTGATTGTAATTAAAAACATTCGTTAATGTCGCATCATCAGAAGCAATATACGGTCCATCTGAACCAGTTGCCTGATAGTAACTATAATCACTTGAAACGGTGCGCATGATCTGTTTCGCCCCTACCTCCAGCATTTGAGTTTTTCCGAAGGGTGTTTGGTAATCTACTTGAGCAGTCACTTCCTGATTAAAACTTTCGTTAATGTTTTTCAAGCGGCTTAAAATATCCATGGTAGATTCATCCAATGAACTGTTGATAAAATCATTAGTCCGGTTGTTACGACTGTATAAACCTAAAACACTCAACTCGCGTTGGGGTTTTTCATACAAATGGGTAAAGCCAAAATTTACATCCACCGATCCGGAGTTGTTTTTTGTATCCACTCCGCGAAGGCTTGAATTAACAAGTGATCCATTTTCAAATGTCCGTGTCGTAAGATTATCCTGAAACGAACTATTGTTCCGCAAGCCATATTGAACTGAAGTGTTGATGTAGTTATTTTTATTGATATCATAATCAAACCCGAGTGTATAACGGCCAAATAAATAATTACTCTTCGTATCGGCATATTGTGTGTTCAATCTTTCCGTTTTGCTATCGTCAATTGTTGTCTGGTTGTTTGTATAGCTTCCATTCACATTATATCCCGCACGGCCAAAGCCACCCAAGGTGAGTCCCACTTTTCCTTTTTTAAAGGCTCCGTTAAGACCGAGGTTCGATCCTCTTATACCCGCACTGCTATTCACGCTAAGGGTTGCACCTTGCAATACATTTTTCTTGGTTATGATGTTGATGATACCCGCACTTCCTTCTGCATCGTATTTTGCAGAAGGGGATGTGATCACTTCCACTGATTTAATTTCATCAGCAGGAATTTGTTTCAACGCATCTGAAATGCTGCTGGCCGTAATGGCCGAAGGTCTGTTGTTGATCAACACCCTTATGTTGCTATTGCCACGCATGCTCACATTACCGTCTAAGTCAACAGAAAGCATGGGCACTCTTTTTAAAACATCTGTAGCATCACCACCCTTGGTTGTCAGATCGTTCTCAGCATTATAAACCGTACGATCAACGCGTTCTTCAATAAGCGTCTTCTGTCCCTCTACTGTAACTTCTTTCAACAATTCAGCCTTTGCATTAATCTTTACAATACCCAGATCCAGATTATTGTTTTTATCATCAAAGGTTACTGAAAGTGTATTCGCCTCGAAACCAATAAACGAAACCACCACATTATATTTTCCGTCGGTAATTTTATTGATCGAAAATTTTCCATCGCCATCGCAGACACTTCCGTCAACGGGCTTGTTCGTCTCCACATCTACCAAGGCAACCGTTGCGTATTCAACAGGTGTACCATTAGCACCATCCCGAACCTGGCCGGACAGCTTGCCGTTTCCTTTGCCCTGCCCAAATGCAATGGCTGCATAACCAACCATAAGCGAAAGCATAAAAATCTTTTTCATAACCAATCCTTTAATTTCAACTACCGACATTTCATTCAAAAAATGTATCAACGGCAAAGGAAATGCAATTGTTTGGGTCTTTATACGGTATTAGACTGATGCTCTAATCCACTCGACAACTAGGGCATCTGATCGATAGAACCTTTGATAGATAAAAATGTGGCATCTATCGAGCACTCACGATAAACGGTATAAAATTGATAAGAACGGCATTGAGTAATTGATTGAACCTCTACCTTTAATCCTTTAACATCGTTTGACACTTCAATTATGCAAGGCTATATCCAACGAAACCGTGTCTTTCTACTTCACTTATCCTTTTGGGTGGTGTATGTATTCTTTCTGGTCTACCAGATGACCAATCGTCCGCATTCACGTGAATTGGAAATCGAGAAAGTATTCTTGTTTGTTTTTACACAACTCATCTTTACCCTGCTGATATCGTATCTGAATTATTTTGTGCTGTTGCCGCGGTTTCTTATCCGCAAAAATGTTTGGTGGTACCTGGTCGAATTCATCTTTCCTTTCTCAATTTTAGTGGCCGGCCGTGTTCACGCGCAACGTTATCTCATTGATGGATATACGCATAAGGAAGGATACTTCTATTCGGATTTGCACACTGTGCAAACAGGTTCCATCATGCTTTTCATTGTCATCTTTGTAGGCATGTTACGCTTTGCCGTAGACTGGTTTGAACTGGAAGCAAAAAAGAAAGAAGTAGAAAACGAAAGGTTAACGACCGAACTGAATTTCTTAAAAGCGCAGATCAATCCACACTTCTTGTTCAATACGCTCAATAATCTTTACTATTTGGTTTTTACAAAAGCAGATAATGCTACCGAGGT
>JBBRKB010000351.1:0-4476 GCA_038218385.1 Cytophagales bacterium
AAATGATATTAAGCCACTTTTGGTGACCGTCATAGGTATTTTTCTCCGCATTGGGCTGCGGTCGATTCTGCTAATTTCATATTTTTGCCTGCTAGTGTTACGTATCCGAGGGGTTATAGCTATATACGTAATGCCCATCACCCTTTGGATTTCAAAAAATCAAAAAAATGTCATTATCTACAAAATACAATCCGTCCGAAGTTGAAGACAAGTGGTACCAGTATTGGATGGACCAAAAGTTTTTCGAAGCGAAACCTAATCCTGATAAAGAACCTTACTCCATTGTCATCCCTCCACCTAATGTAACGGGTGTGCTACACATGGGTCACATGTTGAACAACACCATTCAAGATGTATTGGTACGGCGCGCACGCATGTTGGGCAAGGAAGCGTGCTGGGTACCGGGAACAGATCATGCATCCATTGCCACAGAAGCAAAAGTAGTTGCTATGCTGCGCGATCGTGGTATAAAAAAATCAAGCCTCTCGCGTGAAGAATTTTTGAAATATGCTTGGGAATGGAAAGATAAATACGGTGGCATCATTCTCGAACAATTAAAAAAGCTCGGAGCCTCTTGTGATTGGTCGCGCACAACCTTTACCATGGATGATGATTACTACGAAGCCGTCATCAACGTGTTTATTGATTTGTATAAAAAAGGACTCATCTACCGCGGACTGCGCATGACCAACTGGGATCCGGTAGGAAGAACAGCGTTATCGGATGATGAGGTGGTGCACAAAGAAGTAGCATCAAAATTATTTTACATCCACTATAAAATTGAAGGAAGTGATGAGCATTTAACCATAGCAACCGTTCGCCCTGAAACCATCATGGCCGACTCTGCCATCTGTATCAATCCCAATGATGAACGTTTCAAACACCTAAAAGGAAAGCGCGCCATCATACCGTTGATCAACCGTTCCATTCCGATTATTGAAGATGAATATGTAGCGATGGACTTCGGCACGGGTTGCTTAAAAGTAACACCTGCCCACGACATGAATGACAATGAGTTGGGTAAGAAGCACAACCTCGAAGTCATTGACATTCTTCATGAAGATGGAACCCTCAACGAGAAAGCACAAATACTCATTGGTGAAGATCGATTTGTAGCACGCAAGAAAATCATAAAATTATTAGAAGAAATTGGGCAAGTAGAAAAGGTAGAAGACTATACCAGCAACGTGGGTTTCTCTGAACGAACAGATGCTGTTATTGAACCACGCCTTTCGCTGCAATGGTTTTTGAAAATGGATACCATCACAAAGCCTGCGCATAAAAAAGTAATGGATGATACCATTCAACTCATTCCTGCAAAATTTAAAAACACGTACAACCATTGGATGTCCAACGTGCGTGACTGGTGTATCTCACGTCAGCTTTGGTGGGGCCATCGCATTCCGGCGTGGTATGACAACCAAGGAAATTATGTGATTGCCAAAACACATGAAGAGGCGTTAGTCGAATACAAACAAAAATATCCGGATGAAAAAGCTACATCCCTCTCACAAGATCCGGATGTAATGGACACGTGGTTCTCGAGTTGGCTGTGGCCCATTGCCGTATTTGACACCTCTGTTTTTAAGGATGGCAATAAAGGAAATGCAGACCTCAACTACTTCTATCCTACCAACGATTTAGTTACTGCACCCGAAATACTTTTCTTCTGGGTGGCACGCATGATCATTGCCGGATATGAATATCGAAATGACAAGCCGTTCTCCAATGTTTACCTTACGGGAATAGTTCGCGACAAGCAAGGAAGAAAAATGTCTAAGTCACTGGGCAACTCACCCAACCCGCTTGACCTCATTGCACAATACGGTGCCGATGCTGTACGCACAGGTATGTTGTTCAGCTCACCTGCCGGAAATGATTTGCTCTACGATGAAAAATTAATTGAACAGGGAAGAAACTTTGCCAACAAAGTTTGGAATGCATTCAGGCTTGTGAAAGGTTGGGAAACATTCGATGGTACAATGCCTGAAGAAAACAAAGCGGCAACCGAATGGTTTGCCTCAAGGCTCAATCAATCCATCGAAGAATTAAATGATCACTTCACTAAGTTTAGAGTCTCAGATGCGCTGATGACAGCTTACAAACTTATCTGGGACGACTTCTGCGCATGGTACTTAGAAATAATAAAACCTGAATTTGGTAAACCGATAGATCAATCAACGTACAATCAAACTATTACCTTTTTTGAAAGCTTAATGAAAGCACTTCACCCCTTCATGCCCTTTATCACAGAAGAACTCTGGCATGAATTGAATGATAGAAAAGAAAATGATTGCATCATCATTTCAACATGGCCGCAAACAGGAACACACAACGATAGCTTGCTCAACGAAGCAGCGATGGCCTTTGAGGTAGTGAGCGAGATACGCAATACACGAAATGCAAAAAACATCTCACCCAAAGAAGCGGTAAAGCTATTGGTAAAAGACGGTGCGAACGCTCCCATCAAAACATTCTGGCCTGTTGTACAAAAACTGGGTAATGTTAGCGCTATTGAATTTGTTCATGACGCGCCTGCAACCAACGCAACGCCGTTCATCGTTCGCTCAACAGAATTTTTTGTTCCGCTTGAAGGCAAGGTAGATGTAGAAAAAGAGCGTGAGACGATAACGAAAGATTTAGCCTATCAAAAAGGATTTCTGATTTCGGTTCAAAAGAAACTTTCCAACGAAAAGTTTATGAACAGCGCACCCCCTCAGGTTGTAGAAGCTGAGAATAAAAAGAAAGCCGATGCAGAGGTGAAGATTAAAGCGTTGGAGGAATCGTTGGGAAGGTTGGATTAATACAATTTATAAGACATTAAAATTTAAGTCATGCACAAAGTAATACTTATACTCTGCCTATGTTCTCTTGGAATAAATTCCTTGGCTCAAGAAATAAAATCAGATAGTTCCAAAATCTTTCTTATTGTAGAGCAGTCTGCAGAGTTTCCTGGCGGGTATAAAGAATTCTATAAATATTGTAGCGCACATATGAAATATCCGAAAGATGCTAGAAAGCAGGGCATATCCGGAAAAGCTTTTGTGGAATTTATTGTTACAGAAGATGGATCAATTGAGAAGAGTTCTGTAAGAGTAATACCTGCCGAGGAAGCGAACAGAACAGTCCCACCTTCACCTGATGGCACAAAACAATTTTTTCATGATTTACCTGAATCATGTAATATGGAAGCGATCAAAGTAGTGAAAAATAGTCCCGATTGGAAACCGGGGATGAGAAGAGGAAAACCTGTTAGACAAATGATGGTTGTTCCTATTCAATTTAAGCTTTGATAGGGCAACTCAATCTTTGAAAGATTACCTCCACTTAAAAGCAAAATACAAACAAGGTGCTTCCGATCCATTTCCACCGGCATGCACCAATCCTGAGTTGATAAAAAACAAATCACCTGGTGCACCATTGTATTCCTTGTTGTCCATCACTACTTGTGGGTTACCTTCGAGCACAAGAATGATTTCTGTGTCTACGTGAGTATGTGGCTCGTGGCTTGGCCCTTTTACATTTCGTTGGGTTAGGTGAAGCTCAAAATTTTCGCACATGGCAGTAGCGCGTTCAAAGTAATTTCGTCTTGAGCCTTTTTCGTTTGTATTGACATCAAGCGAATCCATATTCAGCAAGAGTGAGCCACCACTCATTCTCCCTCTCTCGATATCCATCGGTTTTCTGGAACGGTAGCGCATTACATAATACGTTAGCTGATCGTTCCCAACGTTTTCAAAGGTCTGCATTTCTGCAGGCAAGATAAGTATCACACCACCTTTACCGAGTAGGGTAGTTTGTGATCCGATGGTCACCTTCATGGTGCCTTCCTTCACGATGATTAATTCTTCAATGTCTTTATTGGCATGCGCAGGGCTGGGCTTCGCTCCTTGCAATTGTGTAGTGGTATGGATTTCTAAATAGTCAAAATGCGCAGACGTTCCTTCCACTATTGATCGTGATTCCCTGTTGGTTCCTTTTTTCACAGGTAAATCTTTCCAATGGTAAACACCGGAACTGATGGGAAGCAATTGTGCTGATGCTTTAAGTGACATAAAACAAAGAATAATGTGTAAGATGCATTTCATGCGTAGATATTTTAAAAGCTGAGAGCTACCAGCTGCGAGTTTCGAGTGGTGTGTGAGCATGATAGGTTCTTTATAAGATTATCTTTCTTGTTCGGGTTTGGCTGCTGGAGGAATTACTACCTTATAATAATTTATTCATTCACCAAGATTCTGATTCCATATCAACCTGATCCAATGTTTGATAATTTCCAGTTTTGTACTCAACCTCTGCTTCCTCTATCCCCGCTATGAAATCTCGTTGTGTGTTGGCTGTTCCGTTGGCGTTATATCCAACTATACGATTACTGGTATCTATTAGCAAAGCTTGTATTTGTTCAATAATCTTAGCGTCATGTATTTGAAGGAGTTGCTCAATCAAATGTAATTTCTCAGAGCGAATGTCCATAGT
>JBBRKB010000352.1:0-4446 GCA_038218385.1 Cytophagales bacterium
CGCCTTGAATTTTATCCTGCCCCATTATAAAAATGTACTTCCGATGCATTGCTCTGCCAACATTGGCAAAGAAGGCGACACCGCATTGTTCTTTGGATTATCCGGAACCGGAAAAACAACACTCTCAGCCGACCCCGACAGAAAATTAATTGGCGATGATGAACATGGGTGGACGCCTGACCATGTCATCTTTAATTTTGAAGGCGGATGTTACGCCAAGGTCATCAACCTTTCAGCCGAACACGAGCCCGCCATCTATCAGGCCATCAAGCCCGGGGCGATGCTTGAAAATATTTGCTTCAAACAAAACACTACTGATGTTGACTATGCTAATGATAGTAAAACAGAGAACACGCGTGTAAGCTATCCCATTGATCACATAGAGAATATCGCGATCCCATCCATGGGTAAAAATCCAAAAAACATTTTCTTTCTTACGTGTGATGCGTTTGGTGTACTCCCTCCTATTGCCAGACTATCACCCGGCCAGGCAGCATTTCATTTCATATCAGGATACACTGCGAAAGTTGCAGGAACAGAAGCCGGCATCACCGAACCCACCATGACTTTCTCTGCATGCTTTGGAGCACCGTTCATGCCACTACACCCTACGCGATATGCAGAAATGCTAAGCGAAAAAATGAAAGCCTTAAATGTTAATGTTTGGCTCGTAAATACCGGATGGACGGGCGGCCCTTTTGGTACCGGCAAGCGTATGAACCTGAAATACACCCGTGCGCTAATTGCCGCTGCGCTAAATGGAAAACTCGATACGGTATCCTACAACCAACACGACATTTTTGGAATAGAAATGCCAACCCAATGCCCACAGGTACCCGTTGAAATACTGGATCCAAGAAACACATGGACAGACCCAGATACCTATGACCAAAAGGCCTTGCACTTGGCCAATGCGTTCGTTAAAAACTTTGAAAAATATGCAGACAATGCCAGCGAGGAAACCCTATCGGGGGCACCTATGACAAAAGTCTATCACTGATATCCACTAACCTAAACTGGACAAGGCGTTGTTGAAGTGAAATTCAGCAGCGCTTTTTTTTGTTTTAATCACCTTCAAAACACGGAAACCCGGGTTTAATCGTTCGGATAATTATTATAACTTTGATCCCTGTACATGGAAGCAAAAACACGTAAGAAGAAATTTGGAGGGTATCCCGCTATTGGTGTTGTGGTCAGCATCACGCTGGCACTTTTTGTTATTGGTGTTTTTGGCGTCATCCTCACCTACTCTCGGCAGTTTGAAAAGATAGTAAGGGAAAACGTAACCATTAAAGTCTACCTTAAAAATTCAATGTCTGAAACGCAACTGCGACAATTACAGCAGAGCATTCGTGATAAGAAATTTGTAGCCAGCGAAGACAAAGCGATTGTCTTTGTTTCGAAAGATGAAGCCGAAAAAGCACTCGGTGAAAAAGAAGACTTCGAATTTTTGGGCGACAATCCCTTGAAAGATATGTTGGCCATAAAAATTAATCCCGCCTTTCATGACTCTACCAGTCTGACAAAAGTAAAAGCAGATATAGAAAGAATAAGCGGCGTACTGGAGGCGGTCTATGAAAAAGATATGATGGATGACATCAACGAAAATTTCAAGAAAATTTCTTTTGTCCTTATTGGAATTGCCGCGTTGTTAATGATAACGGTTGTACTGCTGATCAACAACACGCTACGTCTCGCGCTTTTCTCCCAACGTTTTTTAATAAGAAGTATGCAACTTGTGGGCGCTAAAGAATGGTTTATTCAAAGGCCTTTTTTACTTAAATCAGCTTTTTATGGAATGCTCGCTGGTGTAATTGCTTCTGCGCTCTTAACAGCCTTAACCAATTATGGATACCAACGTGTTGAAAACCTGGAGATGTTATACAACCAGCAACACTACCTCATACTCATTTGTGCGATCATCGGATTGGGTGCGTTGATCGCTGTTGTCAGCACCTACTTTTCCATTAGGAAATACCTGCACATGACATTGGACGAACTTTATTAACTATTTTATAAAATCAAGACATGGAACATCTTCCCTTTGGAAAAAAGAATTATCAATGGATGATCATTGGCGTTGTTGCTCTTATCGTTGGCTTCATCATCATGTCGCTTGATCAAAATCCGCATGGCTTTGGGTTTATGGGTCTTACCCTCGGTCCCATTATAATCATGGCAGGCTTCATCATTGAGATATATGCCATACTTATTACGCCAGAAGAGAAAAAGTAAAACCACAATCGAGTGTCTTTTACTTACGCTTCTTTTTATCGCCTCACCTCAATCCTCTCCAAAAGAGAGGAGGACAACAGTGCTTAAGAAAAACATATTCGTCACAACAACACTAACGCATGACGCTACTAGAAGCGGTTATCCTTGCCATCATTGAAGGCATCACCGAATTCCTGCCTATCTCCTCTACGGGTCACATGATCATTGGCTCCTCCATCATGGGCATTGCCGCTGATCCTTTCACCAAACTGTTTACCGTTGCCATTCAATTGGGCGCCATCTTGTCCGTTATCGTTTTGTATTGGAAAAGATTTTTTCAGTCCTTTGATTTCTATTTTAAAATAGGTTTAGCTTTTATTCCTGCTGTGGTATTTGGATTATTATTCAAAGATTATATTGATGCACTGCTCGAACGCGTGGACGTAGTGGGTTACACATTGCTGGCCGGTGGTATTTTCTTTTTGTTTGTTGATAAGATATTCAACACAGAAGAAACAAAAGAAGATTCCGTTACCTATCCAAAAGCATTTGTTATTGGTTTGTTTCAAGTGGTTGCCATGGTACCCGGAACATCTCGATCTGCTGCAACTATCATAGGAGGTCTTTCTCAAAAACTCACAAAAAAAACAGCAGCAGAGTTTTCATTCTTTCTGGCAGTGCCCACCATGTTTGGCGCTACTGTTTTATCCTTTTATAATTTCTTTAAAGATGGGGGCACATTTGGAAGTCAGGAGATAACCGCATTGGTAGTAGGAAATGTTGTAGCCTTTGTAGTGGCTATGTTTGCCATCAAAAGTTTTATCAACTACTTGACTAAACACGGCTTCAAACTCTTTGGTTATTATCGCATCCTATTGGGTGCCGCCATCTTGATTCTTTATTTCATGGGCATTGAAATGTCCATTGTATAAATGGAAAACATTCAACCAGAGCCAGAGGCACGCGTACTCCTCGTCAACAAACCGTATGAATGGACATCGTTTGATGTGGTGAACAAACTCCGTTATAAATTAAAAATAAAAAAGATCGGTCACGCCGGAACATTAGATCCATTAGCCACTGGGCTCCTGATCCTCTGCACAGGAAAAAACACCAAACGCATTGAAGAGTTTATGGGATTGGAAAAAGAATACATGGGGTCATTTGTACTCGGTCAGACAACGCCATCCTTCGATCTTGAAACAGAATTGAGTGAAGCACGTGACGTAACGCACCTCACAGAAACTCAAATCCATGAAGCCACCTTACCGTTCATAGGTACCATAAGTCAAATACCGCCAGCACATTCTGCTATTCGCATTGGCGGAAAACGTGCTTATTCCATGGCTCGTAAAGGCTTGGCGGTGGAACTGCAACCACGAGAAGTGTCGGTTACTACTTTCGAGATCGTTGAAATAAATCTTCCAGAAGTAAAGTTTAGAATCGTGTGCTCCAAGGGAACCTACATTAGAAGCATCGCCCGAGACTTTGGTGAAGCACTCGGTGTTGGCGCTTATCTTTCATCGCTTTGTCGTACACGGATAGGTTCATTTTTGCTGAGTGATGCATTGGTGATTGAGGAGGTTCTTTAAAGGATCAATGCATTTTCTTATATTTCATAAAACGTACTGGTAAACTCTGATATTGAAGGACGATACACCTTTGACGCGTAGTGATCTCAGGTAGATTCTCCAGTTTGATATCTAGTATTGCTAATCGATAAAATCGTTAAATTGGGAATTAAATCCATTCAATGATGAAAACAGGCACATACAACATCGACTTGGGCTTTGAACAAATTTTAGATTTGGTTAGGCAATTACCTAAAAAAGAAAAAATAAAGCTATCCAGGGAACTGGAGCGCGATATTATTGACGCTAAATTGACTTCATTGTTAAAAGCTTTTCAAACGGACAACCTTGATCAGAAAACCATCAACAAAGAGGTAAAAACCGTAAGGACTCAACTTTATGCCGGAGCAAATGGCAAGTAGGGTAATCATTGATACAAATCTGTGGATTAGCTTTCTAATTGGCAAGGAACTCTACAATCTCAAGGAGCTAATTGTAACCGAACGAATCATTTTGATTACTACGCAACAATTGATTAATGAATTAAGAGTAGTTACGTCCCGTGAAAAATTAAAAAAGTATTTTAATCAGGATAAAGTGACAGACTTAATTTCTCTCCTTGATATTATTTCAATAAAAATTAAGATCAACAAATTGACCT
>JBBRKB010000353.1:0-4443 GCA_038218385.1 Cytophagales bacterium
CTAAGCTTTCTTACTTCGCCAAGAAAGGGTTCACTCGCTTCTATGCATGTAACCAAGAAAGATGATTTCGATTTTGTCTTTTACGTTCCGCTGCAAAATATAAATGAACGCAAACTGTATGATGCCACCATGGACTCATGGAAAGCAAAGAAGACGGGCAAGTTTAGTGTGCGTCAGCTTGATGATGTGGAAATCCACGAGTTCGCTACCAAGGACTGCACATTTTCATGGGCCTTGCTGGGAAATGTTTGGGTAGGAAGTTTCACACCCTTTTTGGTGGAGGATATTATTCGCGTCTATGGCGAGGGAAACAACACTTCCTTTAAAATGAAAATTGCCGATGTGTACAAAATGCCCAAGCTTAAAAATGATGCTGGCAATCTCTATGTTCATCTTGAAAATTTTTCATCATGGCTCTCTATTTTTGTGCCCAACGCAAGTCCTGATTTTATTAAGTCGTTTGGAAAGGCGGCCTTGTTGGATATAAAGGCGGGTGAACAAAACCTGATCCTCAACGGATTTAGCCTAGATGATCCCGCATATGAATCTATTTTGTCGGTGTTCAGTGATCAGTCTCCCACATCGTTTAGCCTCAAACAATTAGTTTCTTCGCGCACGGTAATGTTGGCGAGCTATGGTATAAGTGATGGCGCTTTGTTTGGAAAAAAGCTAAGCAACTCTTCCAAACGTAGCGCTTCGGTGAAAGATACATTGAATCAATTAGCAAAATCATTACGCCTAAACTTTGATGGACTCTACAGTAGCATTGGCAATGAACTGGGGGTCTGCTATGTGGAAAGCGGAAAGCAGTCGTTATCCAAAATACTTTTGGTTGAAACCAATGACACAAAAGACTGGATAAAAATTCTTCATGCCCTAGGTGAGAAGTTCAGTACGGATACCATTTTTTACGAACCCTTTGCAAACTATGAGATCAGAGAGATTCCCTTGTATCAATTTCCGTCAAAAATATTTGCACCTTTTGTAACCGGTTTTGACCATAGCTATTATACAGTCATCAATAACACGATTGTAATTGGAGAAGAACTTGAGCAATTGAAGGAATTTTTGAATGACATTGATCGTGAAGAAACGTGGGGCAAGTCGGTTTCCCAAAATAAATTTTTAGAGACCACTTTATTGGAATCAAACATAAGTTTATATGTGAACACCCCCCGGATATGGAACATCCTGAATGGTGTGGTGAGTGATAAGTGGCAGCGGTTCATCAAAGAAAATCGAAATGAAATTACGACTGCGGGAATGGGCGCGATACAGTTTAGTCACCTGAACCAAAGTTTTTATACCAACGTATCGTGGTTGTACAAAGAGCCTACTGCAACTTCTGTAGCAGCCACAGAAAGGACGAAAACCGTTGTCACCGGATTCAGCAATCTTTTATCAAGTCAACCGATTGTAGTGCGAAACCATGCCGACAAATCGGATGAGGTGCTGGTGCAAGACTCAGCGTATCAAATTCACCTGGTGTCTTCTAAAGGTGATGTGCTTTGGACGAAGCAACTCAATGGATCTATTATAGGTGATGTGGTGCAGGTAGATTATTTTAAGAATGGCAAACTTCAATACTACTTCGCTACGCAAGGCACGTTGCATATCCTGGACAGATTGGGAAATTATGTAGCACCATTCCCCATCACTGTAAAAGCAAAAGATATTGAATTTAATAGTGTGATTGATTATGACCATAGCAAGAACTATCGTTTTCTTATAGCTGATAAGTCGGGCAAGTTGTGGATGTATGATAAGGAAGGCAAAAACCTGGAAGGATGGAATCCAAAAAATGTAGAGGATGGATTGTTTGCTCCCGCTGAGCATTTCCGGATTAAAGGTAAAGACTACATCATCGCTATTCGCAGGGATGGAAAAGCGTACTTACTTAACAGAAGGGGTGAAACATTAAAAGGTTTTCCGTTGGCGCTTGAAGCGAGCCCCTCGGGAGATTATTTTTTGGAAACAGGAAGCAATCAAGAGAACACCTATTTTGTTGTCGTGTCGCGTGATGGATTTAGGATTAAGTTCAACCTGCTCGGTAAGGTACAATCGCGCGAAACACTTTTGAAGACAACCATCGAAGCGCGTTTCAAATTAGTAAATGAAAACGAATCGAAGTCATACATGATCGTAAGACAAGAACCCAAAGGGCTGGTATTGTTTGATGTCAATGGAAAAGAATTTTTGCAGAATGAATACATTGGTCTTAACAACACACAGGTACAATACTACGACTTCGGTGCAGGAAGAATTTATTACATCATCACCGATCGGGTACAAGATCTTTCTTACGTGTACGATGCGCAGTTAAATCTGCTCTCATCGCCACCAATAGAAGCATTTGGTGTAGCGCTGCGTCCCTTGAATTCCGACAAGGCTACCGTATACCTTACATACGAAAAGTCCCTTTTGATTAAAGGATTGTACTGATTTGGTTACTTTATAAAGCAACGGGTATTAAACTTTTCAAACCAACATTTAACATTATGGAAAAACGCAGACTTTTTATTGGTCTTTTTATTTTGGTAGGAATTAGCGGTTCCAGCTATGCGCAGAATGTTCACATTGGTGTAACAACTGCTGTGAATGCAACTTTTGTTTTGGACAAGGGCCTATCGGATGATCCACGCTATAATTCAACTTACACATTTAATACGGCTCCTATCGGTGTCAACTTTGGTGTTGACTTTGGGAGCAAATTTGGTTTAAGCCTCGAGTCGATATTGTCACATCAAGGTCAAATCTATGAAGTGATCAACGCAGCAAAAGCTGTTTCCGGTGAACGGAAAATTGATCTCACGTACATTCACATTCCTTTATTGATGAACTTCATGAGCGGTGGTAACGGTGGAGCACGCGCTAATTTTAACATTGGCCCGCAGTTGTCACTGTTAACAAGTGCTTCGGAAACATTACAATATCAGGCTGGCGATTACGACATACCGGATGATCCTAACTTTCAATTACCGGATGGTGCGCAGAATAATGGCGATGGAACCTACACAGTTCCGGCCACCAACGGAGCAGAAGAAATTTACACCAAGTCATTAAATGATTTTAAGGAAAAGGAGTTTCAGATTGCAGCTGCTTTTGGTCTCACCATTGATATTGCAAAGCACATGTATTTAACCACGCAAATCCGCGCAAACTATAGCTTAACAGATATGAAGAATGGTGATGCATGGGAATTAGTGGCAACCAATAAGCCACAAGATATTTTTAGCCAACGCGCCAATCTTTTGGTAGGTATCCAATTGGGGCTTCACTATTCATTTGGCGTGACCCGTTCATTCAAATGAGTGCGTTAAAATTATAAAGCAAAAAAATCCCGGCACTGTCGGGATTTTTTTATTTAAGCCCATCATCCAGAAATTCCCTAATGGAAGTGTAAACACGATCCAACTCTTCGTCTGTAATAATGTAAGGAGGCACTATGTAGATCACATTGCCTAAAGGTCTAAGTAAGATATCACGTTGCAGAAAATAGTGATAGATTTTTTTACGGAGGTCGTTTGCATAATGGGTCTGCCCATGGTCAAGTTCTATCGCCAATATAGTGCCCTGTTGCCGAAGGGATTTAACGTTTTTGTGATTAGCTATTTCGTCCTTGAATTGTTTGTGCTTATCAGCAACGCGTTGAATATTTCCTTGACATGTCGGATCAGTAAGGATGGTAAAGCTGGCGTTTGCTGCGGCACAAGCAAGCGGATTGGCTGTGTAGGAATGGCCGTGAAAAAAAGTTTTATAAAAATCTGTTGTCTCGAAGGCCGTTACAATTTTTTGTGAACAAGTAGTAATGCCCATGGGTAATGCTCCACCCGTCAATCCTTTCGAAAGGCACATGATATCGGGCTTGTGCTTCAGATAGTCACTCGCAAAATATTTTCCTGTGCGTCCGAATCCGGTGAAGACTTCATCGGCAATGCAGATCACATGATGCTGTTGCGCATATTCGATTAAGGAATCCAGAAAATCAGGTGTGTACATCCGCATGCCTGCGGCACCTTGTACTAAAGGTTCAAAAATAAAAGTAGAGACATTGCCTTTGGCAATGAAACATTTGAATGCATTCAATACTTCCTCTTGATTTTGTTCTGTTGGAAAATCGATAACGTCAACATCAAAAAGAAAAGGGTTAAAGGGTTTTGAGAACATGCTTCTGTCTCCGACCGACATAGCGCCAAAGGTATCGCCATGATACGCACCTTCAAGTGCGATAACTTTTGTTCTGTTCACATCTTGGTTATGCCAATATTGAAAAGCCATTTTTAATGCCACTTCCACCGATGTACTTCCATCATCTGAAAAGAAAATTCGGGTTTGATTTTCAGGAAGAATGCTTAACAGGTTTTTTGACAGTGTAATAGCGGGCTCGTGTGTAAATCCCGCGAAGATGACATGTTCCAGTTTCATCGCCTGATCAGCCACGGC
>JBBRKB010000354.1:0-4432 GCA_038218385.1 Cytophagales bacterium
TTAATTTTTCCACTTTATACTTTTTTGAATCACCATACCACCCATGATGATACGGTGGAAACGAAGGTATTAAATCTTTTTGCCTTAGAAACTTGAAAAGATAATTTTCAAGGATAAACTTTCTTAGCACTCCCCTTGCACCCTTGCCCGAACGGCTCGTCATCTCTTCCGTTAACCCAGTAGTAGTGCAACCCTACTTTCATCAACGTTCAGGTCGAAACCTTCTCCTATTGGACGCCTTGATGAATTATATAGAATAGGTTAAAAACCGCAGGTATTTAGTTAAGTTTACCCCAGAGAGTGACCCCATTTCAGGTGTCTTTAAAAAACAATTATTTACTCATGTAAATCTCCATGATCATTATAGGACATCCCAACGAAGTGAATAATTGTATCAGGTAATCTCACATAAATCGCAACTCGAAGCTGGTAGCTTTTAAAATATATACAGATGAAAGTATCGTTACTGGAAAGATTAGTAAGCAAGAAAAAAAGACTGAGGCGTCTGAAGAATGAAATTATAAGTTATCTGGAGCGTCTTCCACATGAAGAAATCAATGGTGATCAGGAATCGATTTTGAGTTTTTTAAGAACAAATAATTTGGCTGTATTTCCGTATAAATTTCCAGAAGAATATAAAGCGGGTGATATTGAAATCTTCACAGATAACAGCCTTAATTTGTTTTACATGTTGTGGGAAGGAAAGAAACTCTATTACAAAAATGGAAAACAATTAAAAAAAGCGCAGGAATATTTTAACAGCTTGCGCCTCGAGCAAGATGTTCGCTCACCTCACCGATACCTAACACCCGATTTTGATGTTTTGGAAAATGATGTTGTGGTGGATGTAGGTGCAGCGGAAGGGAATTTTTCATTAAGTGTAATTGAACGCGTTGGAAAAGTGTACTTGTTTGAAACGGATAAAAATTGGATCAAAGCACTGGAGGCAACCTTCGCACCCTGGAAAGATAAAGTAACGATCGTACAAAAATTTGTTTCCGACAAAACGTTTGACAACCACATAACGCTCGATGATTTCTTTACGGATAAAGGAAAAGTAGACTTTATAAAGGGAGATGTGGAGGGCGTTGAAGCTGATGTGTTAAATGGCGCGCGCAAATTAATCAACACACAAAAAAAATTAAAAGTAGCCATCTGCACCTACCATCGGCAGGAGGATGCTGAAACGCTGAATGCAATGCTCGCTGAGTTAGGATTTAAAAACAGTTTTTCAGACGGCTACATGATTTATTATTATGGAAGAAGCAACGAGGTGAAGGAACCTTACTTACGAAAGGCGGTGTTGCGCGCCGTTAAAGGATAATGTGCAATGCAGCTATCGGTCGTTATTGTTAATTATAGAGGTTGGAAAAGGTTAAGACTTTGTCTTGAGTCTTTGCGATGTCTTAACGCAGCGTCATTCACATGGGAAGTTAACATTGTAGATAATCAGTCAGGCGATGGCCAATTGCCTTTGTTTAAGAAAGACTTTCCGGAATTTTTATTTATTGAGAACGCTGGGAATTTTGGATTTTCAAATGGATGTAATGTTGGGGCCAAACAATCGACAGGAGAATATCTTCTCTTCTTAAATCCGGATACCGTGGTTTCACTGGCTGCTATACAACGGTTGTTAAACCTTTTAGAAGAGCGACCAGAGCTGACAATTCTTTCGTGCAGCCAATTTACTGACGCAGGAAAAGATGACAAGCCGTATGGTTTTTTTCTAAGCCCCAAAACATTAACCAGTTTGTCGAGAAGTTTCTATCGCTTATTCCATAAAGGATTTGACAGAGAAGTAGAAGTGTCGGGTGAAGAAATAATTTTTCCCGACTGGGTTTCGGGTTCTGTTATTCTTATCAATCGGAATACGTTCTATGGGATGGACGGATGGAGTGAAGATTTCTGGATGTATTATGAGGACGCTGACTTATGCAAGCGTGTTTGGAAAAGTGGAGGTCGTGTGGCACTGGTTAAAAATGTGAAAATAATACATAACCACGGCGGGGCTTCCCGCATTAACTCAGATGTAAAATCCCTTACAAAGTCTGAGGTGCTCATCTCGAAACACATTTTTATTCACAAGCATTTCAGTGGGTTTACGAGAGTGGTTTTGCAATCCTATTTTGTGATAAACAACCTATTGTTCGAGCATTTAATTCTGGGTATTCTTGGAATCTTGTTATTTTTTAACGCATCGTTAAGAGCGTATTCAAAATTATATGTAAGAATAGTTGAATACTATTTTAATGCGGCGAAGAATCAAACATGGTTGAGTCCGCGCTCCGTAAACTATAAGAAATAACTTTTCGCGGACATGATCATTTCTTTTTCAATAGATTGTAATTTTTTAAACTACCTATAAGTTTGCTGGCTAAATTTTGTTGGGCAAACGTAAGCAGTAAATAACATTCCGTAATAATGATTATCTTGAAACCTTCAGCCCGTCAGGTCAGTTAGTACTATTTTAAAAATCAATACGCTATGAAAATTTCTTTCTCTGCCATTTTTTTTATCCTTTCGTTAGTTGCAGCTGCGCAATCTGAAGATGCATCTGTCATTAAGTCAATTTTTGATACAGAACTGAAGTCAGGCGGATGTTACCAAGACCTGGAATTTCTCACCACTAAAATTGGTGCTCGGCTAAGTGGTTCAGCTAGTGCTGCCAAGGCAGTAGAATGGAGCAAAAACGTATTGGAGACTATTGCCGATGACGTGTTTACGCAACCTGTTATGGTGCCCCATTGGGTGCGTGGCCAAAAAGAAATTGGTAAAATCACATCAAAGAAAATATCGATCGCTGTAAATGTATGTGCATTGGGGAATTCTGTAGGTACAGGCCCTTCTGGTGTATTGGGTTCTGTTATTGAAGTGAAAAATTTTGATGAGTTGAAAGCGCTTGGCACTAAGGCGGTGAAAGGTAAAATTGTTTTTTTTAACCGGCCGATGGACCCAACCTTTATCCACACATTCCAAGCGTATGGAAGCGCAGTAGATCAACGTGTATTCGGTGCAAGTGAAGCAGCAAAACTCGGGGCAATAGGTGTGGTTGTCAGATCGATGGGATCAAACCTTGAAACGTATCCACATACAGGTGTAATGAAGTATGACTCAACCGTGGCGAAAATTCCGGCCATTGCTATCAGCACTGCACATGCAGAGGAGTTTAGTAAAATGCTGAAAGCGGATAAAGATTTGAAATTCTATTTTGAAACACATTGCGAAATGTTGCCCGATGTACAATCGTATAATGTAGTAGGCGAAATAAAAGGATCGGAATATCCCGATCAAATAATTTTAGTCTCTGGCCATTTAGATTCCTGGGACTTGGGGCAGGGTGCACATGATGATGGCGCCGGATGTGTGCAAGCTATTGAAGTGCTAAGAATTTTTAAGCTTATGGGTTTCAAGCCGAAGCATACCATTCGGGCCGTCATGTATATGAACGAGGAGAACGGATTGCGCGGTGGAAATGAATATGCTCGATTGGCAAAAGAAAAAAACGAGAAACATATCGCTGCTATTGAATCTGATGAAGGAGGTTTTGCGCCTCGTGGTTTTAACATGGAGGCAAGCGATGATGTGCGAGCAAAAATTAAAAGTTGGCGTACACTTCTTGAACCGTACGGATTAACAGACTTTGATCTGGAAGGTGGCGGAGCTGACATTGGTCCGTTAGCTTCACAAGATGTTCCGTTGATTGGCTACATGCCCGACTCACAGCGATACTTCAGCTATCATCACACTGTTGAAGACACGTTTGACAAAGTAAACAAACGTGAACTTGAACTGGGTGCCGCATCTATGACAGCGTTGGTTTATCTGATCGATAAATATGGATTGAAGTGAGAAGAAGGTACCACGGACTTTTCGCTGCTAATTTCTTAGCCCGATTTTAAACTGTATGAGTTGACGTACAGCACAAGTAAAAATAAAATCGGGAAAATTAAACCGGGAGAAGATTTAGCCAGGCTTTGAACAAGGCATCATTAATATAATATCCAAACCCCCGATCGGGGATGATTTCTTTGCTTACCAAATTATATCCTTCCAAGGCCTTGAGGGCTTTTAATACAGAAGAAGAATTTGAAAAACCATTGGCTTGCATAAACTCTTTTCCTGAAGGCTCAATCACCATCTTTTTTCCGCTAATGGCACGCAGCAATTTATACTGTACCGAGCCCGACCCGAGCAACGTTCGTATTCGCTCGTAATAGCTTTGGTTTTCGTTCACTACCTTTTTGAAAATATCCATGGTGACAGCAAGCGTTATAGAAGATGTGCCTGATTGAAAAACGGTGTTGCATATTTTCTGAATAGCGTATGTTTCACCCCCACCTACGTGTAAAATATAGTGGACAGCATCTTGCGTAATGGATCGCTTGGCCTTCTTGAAATGTGACTGAATAAATGTGCTATAGGCTTCATGCTC
>JBBRKB010000355.1:0-4419 GCA_038218385.1 Cytophagales bacterium
CTTTTCAAACGTCCATGCGCACGAAATTCATTTGGTGTTGATTTGACCAAGCGCTTAAACTGTTTATGAAAATGGGAAAGGTTATTAAACCCACAAGCGAAGCAAACTTGTGAAATATCCAGATCGCCTACCATTAGCAATTCACATGCATACGCGATCCTGATTTCAGTAAGGTATTGAAAATAACTTTTGCGGGTCCGTGATTTAAAGTAACGGCAGAATGCAGCAATAGAATGATTCGTCAAGCTTGCGACATCATGTAACGTAATCGGTTCACGGAAATGTGCTACGGTGTACTCATACACTTTATTGATTTTTTGTGCTGCCTTTTCGTGCGCATCGCTTTTGTAATTAGGGGCGTTGAGCATTTCAAAATCTTGTGACCGCGCAAGCGAATCAAGAACTTGTAGTAAAACCAAAACTGACGAAGTCGCATCCAGTTTTTTTAACCGCACAAGATGCGGAACAACTGCATCTCGCTCTTTCCCATTAAACTTTAGCCCGCGCAGCGCGTGGTCAAGCAGGGATTTGATATGCTGAAATTCAGGAACACTTAAAAATGGCTCACCTAAAAAATCTTCTCGAAATTGTACGACCACAGTATCAGGAATTTCCAATGGGTTCAAAGAATAGTATGCACGATCGCGTTGACGGGTGTGAGGTAAATTTTTTCCTAGTAGCAACAGTTCACCTTCTTCTATCTGACGAATACTATTCCCAATAAAATTTGTGCCCTTCCCTTTTACACAGTAAAGTATTTCAATTTCCGGATGGTAATGCCAGGGATTTGTCAGCGGTATTTCATCATCCTTCACTACTATGGATTTTTGGAGCGGTGGAATAATTTTTATTAAATGTGGCTTTTGCGGACTAGTCTTCATATGTGTTTGAATTGAACCTCCTGGCCCTACCTAAGATAGTATAATGCAAATATAGCACATACATTGGTGAATTCAGTAGACGCAATCGGATGAAAAGTCTCTTAAAATTGGACTCAGGTTTATCAGAAATATGGTTTTAGGAATTAGCAGTTTTGCATTTGGTTGGTCAATTGGTGTAGGAGGCTATCCGGCGCCATCAGTACCGATGACTGAAACCACCTTGGTTGATTATGCTGTGATGTTTGGTGTATCGTCTATTCAAATCGGTGACAACCTTCCCGTGCATACACTGTCGCCCGAACGCCAGGCGTTGCTTCGCTCTGCATGCAACTGGCATGGCATCCAACTGGAGATTGGCGCACGAAAACTTACAGAAACGCATCTTCAACGATACCTTGATATTTGCCGGTATTTCCAGGCACCCTTACTCCGATTTGTTATGGATGGTGATGACTATGAACCGGACACTCATACCATTATAGACATTGTGAAAGGTTTTGTGTCACAGTTTGAAAAACAAAACATCACCTTGGGAATTGAGAACCATGATCGATTCAAAGCAAGAGAACTTGCCAACATTGTCGAAGCCATAGGAAGCAGCTATGTGGGTGTATGTCTTGATTGCGTGAACTCCATGGGAGCGGGCGAAGGCCTGGAACAGGTAGTAAAAATTCTGGCGCCCTATACCGTAAACCTGCACATTAAAGATTTCGTAGTAGAAAGACTTCATCATAAAATGGGTTTTACCATCAACGGTACACCCGCAGGAATGGGCATGACGGATGTACCTCTGATACTGGATGAACTGGCACGTTATAACCGTTGCCAAAGTGCCGTGCTTGAACAGTGGGTTCCATTCGATGGAGACATTGAAGCCACTTCTGAAACAGAAAAGGAATGGGCATCAGAAGGGATGGATTATCTGAAATCATTAGCCTGCTTTAATTTGACAAAAGATCATTCACGAAACGATAATCGCATATCATAGCTAAAACATTAGAAAATTTAAACAGCTAACAGATAATTTATGACCCTAAACATTGCCCTTATCGGTGCAGGCGGAAAAATGGGCTGCCGTATCACCGACAATTTAAAAGACTCATCTTATACCACGCATTATATAGAAGTGAGTCCCGCCGGAATAGAAAGGTTAGCCCAACGTGGCGTAAAAGTTTCTAATGCGGAGGAAGTATTACCTATAGCGGATGTTATCATTTTGGCTGTACCCGATATTTACATTGGCAAAGTGGCCACTCAATATCTACACCAATTCAAATCGGGATCGATAATCGTCACCTTAGATCCGGCTGCGGCCGTTGGTGGTCATCTGCCAAAACGTGACGACATTTCATATTTTGTTTCCCATCCCACACATCCATCGGTTTTCAATTGGGAAGAAGATAAAAAAAAGCACTTCGATTATTTCGGAGGCATTACAGCACGCCAGGCCATCGTATGCGCCTTGATGCAAGGACCCGAAGAACATTACAAAATTGGTGAGGATTTAGCAACTGCCATGTATGCACCGGTAACAAGAGCACATCGTATTACTGTAGAACAGATGGCTTTACTGGAGCCTGGCCTGGCTGAGACATTTCTTGGAGCCGTGATGTTTACCATGCGTGAAGCCATGGATGAGGTAATCAAAATGGGTGTACCAAAGGATGCCGTCTTTGATTTCTTCATGGGTCACATCAACATTGACCTGGCGTTGTGCTTTGACCAAATTCCGGGTGGTGTATTTTCCGATGCATGCTACAAAGCAATACAAATTGGGAAGCCGCTCATCTTTAAAGAAGACTGGAAAAAAGTGCTTGATCCAGAACATGTAAAATATCAGATTGGTATCATGACAAAAATTCCTTCCGAAAATACAATGTAGAACTAACGAATTTGCTATAAAATATCCAACGGAAAAATTCAATGGAATAATAATTCAGAATGGATATTCCTTCTGTCCACTATTTTAAAATTGTTAACAAATGAAAATGAAAATTTCACTCATTGTCTTACTTTCTCTTACGTCATTGATCACGCGAGCTCAACTCCGTGTGAGCGACAATCAACGCTTTCTTCAAACTGCGGACGGCAAGCCCTTCTTTTGGCTTGGTGACACAGCGTGGGAACTCTTCCATCGACTAACCCGGGAAGAAGCAGAACAATATCTGAAGAACCGCGCTGACAAAGGCTTTACAGTAATTCAGGCCGTTGCGTTAGCTGAGTTGGATGGACTTCACGATCCTAATCCTTACGGGGAAATTCCATTAGAAAACGATGACCCAACCAAACCCCGCGAAGCCTATTTTCAACATGTTGATTTTATAATCAAGAAAGCGGAACAGTTGGGTTTATACATTGGACTACTGCCTACATGGGGCGATAAAGTTTTTAAAAACAAATGGGGTGCAGGACCCGAAATTTTTAATGTCAACAATGCAGCCGTCTATGGTCAATGGTTGGGCAAACGATATAAAAACCAGAAGAACATCATCTGGATTTTAGGTGGCGATCGAAATCCTCGAAACGAAAGTGATGTTGCTATCTGGCGCGCGATGGCGAAAGGAATAGCGAAAGGTGTTGGTGGAAATGATAAGGCATTGATGACTTTTCATCCACAACCAACCAGCCTGGAAGAAGGGGGCTCATCACAATGGTTTCACAACGATGACTGGCTTGACTTCAACATGTTTCAGACGGGTCACTGTCGTGAGAATAATGTATGGGAAAGAATTGCTTATGTTTATGACAAGAAACCGATTAAACCTGTTGTTGATGGAGAAACGTTGTACGAAGATCATCCGGTGTGCTTCAACGCAAAAGATCTGGGTACATCCAGTGCATACGATATACGGAAACACGCCTACTTCGATGTGTTTGCCGGAGCGTTTGGTCACACCTATGGATGCCACGATATCTGGCAGATGTATGCCCCTAACAGAACCCCTATCAACGGGCCGCACTATCCGTGGTATGTAGCACTGGATTTGCCGGGCGCGGGACAAATGAAATACCTTCGATCACTTATCGAATCACGGCCCATGTTTGATCGTGTGCCTGATCAGTCGTTGATTACCGATGCACTTAACAACAACGATCACATACAAAGTACACGCGGTAACGATTACATCTTTGTCTATAGTGCGCAAGGAAAAAAATTCACCGTAAACACGTCAAAGATTTCGGGAAGTGAAATAAATGCAACATGGTACAATCCGCGCAATGGTGAAGTAAAAGAACTTGGTAAGTTTTCCAAAAAACCGCAGCAAGATTTTGAAGCCCCTACATCAAGTTATGGCCATGATTGGGTTTTGATTATTGATGATGCTTCAAAAAAATATAAGGCACCCGGAACTTAGATATTATTTACATGAATCGTAACTTATCCACTCAACCTTGAACACAATATGCTACGTTTTGCAGTGATCGGCACAGGCTTTTGGGCAAACTATCAAATACCCGCTTGGATGGAACTCGAAGGTGTGGAACTTGCCGCGCTGTACAACCGAACAAAATCAAAAGCGGAGACCATCGCTCATAC
>JBBRKB010000356.1:0-4411 GCA_038218385.1 Cytophagales bacterium
CCAACTCAATCTGTAACCCGAACGAGCGGACATGTGGTCGGTAATTTTTCCAAGACAACATCCACCACCCCAGTGCTATACCCCATTGGTACCGCAGCAAGCTACCTGCCGTTGACCATAAACTTTTCCGTAGGTTCGTCAGAGATAACAGCTAGCGTACGGGGTGTAAATCCGGTAACCGATAAAGGGGAGGGGCTTGTTAGCAATCCATTGCTTGCCCTCTGGACGATTGAACCGACAGCATTTCCTGCTTCTGCATCGGCCACTGTTATCTTTCAATATCCTGACAACGTGCGTCAACCGGGCTTTCAACAAAATCTTGCTTTCAGTGCACGATGGGATACAGGCACCTCAGCCTGGCAATCGTTCCTGACATCGAGCACACCATCGCCTAATGAAGATCCTTCAAGTGTTACCACCACAGGCATCACGCAATTTTCAGACTGGGCGGTCTTCAACAGTAACAACAATATTGTGTTGCCTATTGTACTCAAGAGTTTTAGCGCCACGTATACTAGTGATTATGTATGGCTCACATGGGTTACAGCCTCTGAACAAAATAACGACTATTTCATTATTGAAAAATCGAGGGATGGCATCACCTTCTTCCCCATTGACAAACAAAAATCAAAAGGAAACTCTTCACTGGACACAAAATATACATCGCGTGATAGTGAGGTTTCTTCTGGTCTAACGTATTACCGAATGCACCAAGTTGATTTGAATGGTACGACAACCTATTTCAAAACCATTGTTGTAAACATTGGTGATGTTAAAAAAGGAGACTATGAAGTTTATCCTAATCCAACAGCTGACGTGGTTACTATAAGTCGAAAAGGGATGCCTGCCCATATACAAGTGAATGTGTATGACCTGGCAGGAAGAATGTTGATATCCCGAACCTATAACGACCTATCACATTTCGAAAACCTGGAACTCAACTTAACAGAGCTAAGCGCTGGGATTTATCAGCTGATGATCCTAAGTGAAGAAGGACCAAAAGTAATTCGGGTCAGGAAAGAGTAAAAAACGTACGCCCATTATCTCCTTAATTGACGGAGGTGATGGGCGGTGTGCCTGTAATCATCCATGCGTTTCCGCAAAACAATTTGGAATGCCGTCAAAGTCTTTAACGACCCTGTAAACAACACCCGTAATCTTACTCTCCAACCCTAAATCCCAATCGTGGTTTACCTGTCCTGCTTTCTTTAATTTCAAATTCTTTTACATCATCAAAGATAAGCGTGTCGATCATTTCTTGTGTTCGGTCTTCTTTCTTCATGGCAGCGAGACGAAGGTTTTGGTTTTTCACCGACTCACCTACTACCTGTCGCACGGTGCGTGCATTACCAAAATACTTATCGCGTTGTTGGAACAGGAAAGTAAAATAGCTTTTGAGGTGTGCAGCAGAAGTTTCATCGGGTGTTACACTTTCTTTGTTAAACAAATTCAAGGCAATGGTGTACATCTCTTCGGGGCTGTAATCTTGAAATTCAAAATACGTATCAAAGCGTGAACGCAGTCCGGGATTGGAGTTAATGAACTCTTGCATGTTGCCGGTATAGCCCGCCACGATCACACCAAACTTTCCGCGCATGTCTTCCATGCGCTTCAAAATAATCTGTGTGGCTTCACCGCCAAAGTCATGTTGAGATCCGTTTTCACGAGCGAGTGAGTAGGCTTCGTCAATAAATAAAATGCCACCCATAGATTCTTTGATTTTCTCTGCCGTCTTGATGGCGGTCTGCCCGATGAATCCCGCCACCAGTGCTTCACGGTCAACTTCTATCAAGTGACCCTTCTCCAAAATTCCAAGGCCTTTATAAATCTTGGCAAGCATGCGAGCCACTGTTGTTTTGCCTGTACCCGGATTTCCTGTGAACACGGTATGCAATGAAAATTTATTGAGAATGTCCTTTCCTGTTTCCTGATAGTAGCGAACCAACTGCACCATTTCGTTCACTTCTTGTTTAATATTTTCGAGTCCAGTAAGGGCGTTCAACTCAGAAATACTTTCAAATAAAATATCGTCAAGGCTAGTGGCCAGCGGAGAGCCCGCTCCTGGTTTTACCAGTTGGCCCATGTCTGTAACGATTTCCACTTCGCCTTCTTCAAGTACATCGGCCATACGAAAAGGAATGGTTGCCAGAAGGTTGTCCATGAAAACAATTTCCATAGTGTATGCCTCGCTGTCCCAACGGCCGGGCACTTCACCTCCCCATCCACTATAGATGGTGTAAAGTTTATCTTGCGTGTTGGCTGCCACATAGGTAAAGTAAGCGCTGCTTCCCTTTGGCTGACCGGCATCATCATAAAAATTATAGAAGACTTCAGCGTAGTAATCTTTTGGTGTCTTATTTTTAAACGTGATTTCGCCCCATACAAAGCGTGTATCTTTCTTACTAAATTGTTTCAGGAAGGTCTTCTTTGGAAGCATGGAGGCTTGCCCATTCCCTTCAAAGAGTTTTATGGATTCAATATCAAAGTAAAGATTTTCATCAGGCATCGCATTGCCCACATCTTCAACATAAAACTTTGCTTCACCCACTTTCACTTCATCTATATATCCCTCCCACACATAGAGGCCTTTGAACCAATAGCTTCCCAGTTCAGCGTTACCCCACGATGCGCGGAAGTATACTACGTTTTCATCTTTCACAATCACGCGCTTCTGATCAAAACTATAGAGCTCGTTCTTCTGGCTTCCGTTTAAGTGAAAACATTTTAGCCGAACGTTGGCTTCCCACTCTTCTTCATCATAAAGTTTATTGAAAAACGAAAGTTCTACACGCATGTAGGTGGTTTCAAAACGATCATACACCTTTCGGTATTTCTTTGTTGCATCCGCCATCCACTCATCAGAGGAGTGCACTTTCATATCACGGTATTTGTATTTCGTGTCCATTTGCTTCGTTCCCTTTAATTGATCGTCCTGATTATCTGGCATGCTGTGGATTTGAAAAATAAAGTTAGAAAATTACCTATCACCCAAAAACATTTTTTTTCCTTGCATTTTAATACGCAGATTAGCCTATTCAAACCCTATCCAAATGAAAATATTACTCCTACTCGCTTGCGCCTGCCTGTCCCACACATCCATGGCTCAAACTTCGGAAACACCGAGGGCACCTGAAATACCGACCCACAGGTATGGCAACACGAAACAAATAATTGTCAGTGTCAACACAGCAGTAGCAACATCCCATTTTACCATGACCGCGCTTGAATCTGAGATTCGGAGCCTTGAAGATACTGAGGTAAACGCATTATTGAAAAGGGACACAGCAACGGTAAAAAAAATTTGGGCAAAGGATTTTACACTAGACGAAGTGCAAACTGAAATGGTGACGAGCGGAAACCCAATTCCATATTATATTTTCTACAGTCGTACGGTGGAGCACATTGACCTGATTGACTCACTCGTGTTTTCAAAAGGAAGTGAATCATTCCGGCTTCTCCACTCCGATGCCACACTTGGCGAGCCAATCCAGCGATCTTATTTTCACACCTGGCAAAAACAAAACGGAATATGGAAACTGATTATGAAAACGCATTAGAATAACGATATCTTTCCATCCTATCAACCAGATGTGTTTTACCAATAACGGAAGTCAAATTAGCAAGCATGGCTACTCTCTTTCCTTTTAACAGCGGTAAAAATTGGTCAAGCTGTTCGGCTCCTGTTAAAATTTTCTTTTCGGCAATTGTTTTTTCAGGAGCCGAAGCGGCTGAAATAAAAATGGTTGCAGAAATGGTAAGTATTAAGCTGAGGTTGATGCGCATAGATTGTATTTATTTTAATCAAAATAAGTCAACTAAGAAAGCACGAATTTAGATACCGGGTCGTAATTCAAATTTATTCTACCCGGCACTGTAGTTTAGTTTTTATCGATGATTGATCTCTTCTTGTTGTAGCCGATGTTGATCCGCTTCAAAAGCTTCCCTCTCCGCAATGTGTTTTCGTTCGAGGGTGTCCTCCGGTTCCAAATGGTGCTGCCACGGAAAGGATCTGCGATCCCATTTTAATGTATCGCCACTAACTTGAAATCGCGTATAGCCAGGAAGAAATCCTTTCCAGTTTCCTCCCCACCAGGCAGCGCTTACGGACTGACTGGTAATATACCAAACGCCGTTGTAAAAATAATCTTCCGGCACGTGGCTATGGCCCTGCAGTACAGCTTTTACATTATGCCGCTCAATTATTCTTCGGAAGTCAAGCGTATCTTGTACAACCATGTGACCAATGGCGTTGTAAGTGGCATTACCATTCATCTGAGCCAGATGACAGAAGGCAGCAATATGTGTTACTATAACTGTAGGCATGCCGTGATGTTGACCTAGATCAAAACGCAACCATTCCAATTGCTCTTCCCCAAAACCAGCTTTGTATGAAGGGCCTTTATCCGAGGTG
>JBBRKB010000357.1:0-4393 GCA_038218385.1 Cytophagales bacterium
CGGGTCTTTCTTCCATATCCCCTACTCAATGTTGCCAGCGCATACTCATCTTTCAATAACCGGACGAGGTACTCAACCATTGGGGTTTTTCCTGTGCCACCCACGGTAATGTTTCCAATACTTATCAGCGGCATATCAAAACGGGCAGAAGGCTTGATACCAATATCATAAAGCCGGTTTCGAACGGCCGTAACAAGACCATACACAACTGACAGGGGATAAAGAAGAAGACGGAAAAGGAACATTAAATAAGTTGTAGTTTTACCAGCATTCGGAAAAATCGTGTCAAAATTAACTTTTAACACTTAATACCATTTGAATATGAAGATAAAAGATGTGATGGACTTCCTGGATTCCATCGCTCCTCCCAGCTATCAGGAATCCTACGACAACTCGGGATTGCTTATTGGTGACCCCCATGCTGAGGCAACGGGGATTTTGGTCACCTTGGATTGCCTGGAAGATGTGGTGGCGGAAGCGATTGACACTGGCGTCAATCTAATTGTATCACACCATCCCATAATTTTCAAAGGATTAAAAAGCATTACAGGTAAAGATTATATAGAGCGGACCATTTTGAAGGCCATTAAAAATGACATTGCCATTTATGCCATTCACACCAATCTGGATAATATTCTTTCTGGTGTCAACGCTAAAATTGCTGAAAAAATAGGGCTTATAAATACACGCATTCTTTCGCCAAAAGCAGAAATATTAACGAAACTGGTAACCTTTATTCCATCCCATAGTGTTGAAAAAGTTATGTTAGCCTTATATGAAGCCGGGGCAGGGAATATTGGAAACTATAAAAATTGCAGTTTCAGTGTAAATGGAAAAGGGACTTTTCTACCAACGGAAAAGGCAACCCCGCACACCGGAACCATCGGGGCCCTTGAACATGTTGATGAAACCAGAATTGAAATTATGTTCGAGTCCTTTCTTGAGAAAAAGATCATCACTGCACTGAAACAAAGTCACCCCTACGAAGAAGTTGCCTATTATCTAACTTCGCTTCGCAATGAAAATCAGGAAGTTGGCTCAGGGATGATTGGCGAATTGGAAACCCCATTAGATAGTAATGAATTTCTGGAAGCACTTTCATCTAGCATGGATCTGCGTGTGATACGCCACACCAAACCCCTTCATCAAAAAATATCAAAAGTGGCTGTATGCGGTGGATCGGGCAGTTTTCTGCTGAAAAAGGCTATGCAAGCGGGCGCTCAGGCTTTTGTCTCGGCCGATTTTAAATATCACGAGTTCTTTGATGCCGATGGTCAAATCCTAATCGCGGATATTGGCCATTATGAGAGCGAAGTATTCACTAAAGAATTATTAATAGCACATTTAATTAAAAAATTTCCTACTTTTGCGATCAATTTTTCGAAAACTGTCACAAATCCAATACGTTACTCATATAAACTAGATGGAAAATCAATCAGTATCCCAAAAGCTTGAAGCACTTGTAAAATTGCAATCAGTTGATACAAAATTAGACCAACTAAAAAAGCTAAGAGGAGACCTACCAAACGAGGTTCAGGATCTTGAAGACGAAATTGAAGGGTACAAAACCCGCCTGAGCCGCTTCGAGCAAGACCTGACGAATCTGGAAGAAAACATCAAGAAGAACAAAGAAGGTGTTAAAGAGGCTGAAAAATTAATCAAGAAGTATAACGAGCAGCAAAAAAACGTACGAAACAACCGCGAGTTTGATGCCATCACAAAGGAGGTAGAGTTACAAGAGCTTGAAATCCAGATTTGCGAAAAGAAAAGTAAAGAAGCCAAAGATCACATTATGCTCAAAACAGATGAGATCGAAAAAACAAATACCCTGATTGCCGAACGGGCAGAACACCTCGACAACAAGAAGAAAGAGCTTAACGACATCATGAGCGAAAGCCAGGAAGAGGAAAACAAACTCATGACAGAGCGTGAAAAAGCCACGAAGAAGATTGAAGACAAGTTACTGAAATATTACGAGCGCCTGCGCGTAAGCTTGAGCAACGGCCTTGCTGTGGTGCGGGTAGTGCGGGGTGCAGCGGAAGGATGTAACATCGTTATTCCTCCTCAAAAAATTGCTGAAATACGGGAGAAGAAAAAAATTGTGATTGATGAACATTCTGGTCGTATCTTAGCAGACGTAGACATGGAATCTCTTGATGAAGGAGACAAACCAAAATCTGCCAGAACAGTCATAGCAACGCCCACTCCTACCAGAAGAAGAAAAGTTGAATAACAATAACAACAATATCATAAAAAAGGCAAACCGAATCGTTTGCCTTTTTTTGTTTATTTCCCTCCTCCCGCTCGCCACCCATGCCCAACAATGGACTATGGATGGTGTCACGCTGCAGGCTTATAATAAGGTACTAAACCTACATCCACAAGAAGCCCTAGCTCTCCTACCGGAACCCAGGACGGCCCAAGAAATTTATGTAACCTCGCTCGCCAAGACCATTGAACTGTTACTGACAGAAGACAAAGACCTTTATCAAATCTATGGCGACCATCATGAAGACTTGCAAGGAAAACGCTCAAAATCATCATTGGCAGAGGACTTGTTTCTTCAGGCAGAAATTCGTTTGCAATGGACCTTTGTCTATTTAAAATTCGGCCATGAGATCGATGCTGCATGGAGCCTTCGGCAGGCCTACATCAACATGGAAGACTGTCGCACCAAATTCCCAGACTTTATACCGATTAAAAAAACAGCTGGCCTGCTTCACATTATCATTGGCTCCGTACCCGAAAAATACAATTGGGTGCTTGGCATGCTGTCAATGAAAGGAGATGTCGATCAGGGGCTTGCCGAACTGGAAGGTATCCGCAAGTCGGACAACGTATTTTCCCTGGAAGCCGACTTGCTCTATGTTCTAGCCCAAGCATTCATTCTGCAACAACCTGAAGAAGCCATGAAGGAGATGAATAAATTGCTGAAACTAAATCCTGAAAGCCGTCTGGTCAATTACCTGGGAGCAGCCATAGCCATCAAAAACTCTCAAAGTGAAGAAGCCTTCGTCCTGTTGAACAAACTGGAGAAATTAGAAAAGGAAACACCCTTCGCCTATGCATACTATTTAAAAGGCGAAACATTATTAAGTAAAGGTGACTACACAAGTGCCATGGGTGCATATCGTTTTTTCATAAGTCATTATGCCGGGCAAAACTATATCAAGGATGCACATTACAAAATTGGATTGTGCTACTTACTAAATGGCAATGTTAGCGATGCTCAAGAGTTATTTAAAAAAGCCAAATCCATTGGCATAGAAGAAACGGAAGCTGACAAGTATGCTGCACGCAGCATAGCGGAGGATGAACTCCCCAACATTCCACTTTCACAGATACGGTATCTTACGGATGGTGGCTATTATTCAAAAGCACAACAGCGTCTGGATTCTATTCGCTCTACTGAAATACCTACCAAACGCGATCAGGTTGAATATTATTATCGCAAAGCCAGACTCGCCCATAAGAAAGGGGAACTGCCAACGGCCAAAGACAACTACTATGAAACCGTAAGGATAAATGAATCAAATGCCTGGTATTTTGCCCCTAATGCTTGCCTGCAGTTGGGCTATATCTACCAGGATGAAAAAAATTATATTGCCGCAAGAAACTATTTTGAGAAAGCGCTGACGTATAAAAAACATGAATATAAAAATAGTATAGACAGCAAGGCAAAAGCCGCCCTTGATCACTTGAGCAAATTGAAGTGAGCAACATCATTGCTCAAGGTAAGTGAAAATTTTTCGTCCTGATATTCCAATCTATACAATCCGAGATTGCTATGCTCAAAAGAATCCATTTCGTATAGCGGCCGCTCTAAAAGATAACACAAAAGAATCCGGATGGCACGGCCATGCATGCAGATAAGAATTGTTTTTTCATCTGAATTACTGAGGATATAATTCATATCTACGGAGAGCCGCTTCACTACATCTTCCGGGCTTTCTCCTCCTTCTATTCGCAAACCCGTGTTGCCTTCGCGCCATTGGTTCAGCACATCATGATAGTAAACGTCTTCTTCGGGTGTGATTTTCTGTCCCTCTTTTTTTCCCCAGCTGATTTCGTTCAATCCTTTCAACGCTTCATGCGGAATGCCGAGGCCAATAAAGCCTTGCACAGACTCTATACTTCGCTTTAATGCCGAAGTATAAATCTTGTCGAATTGTATGCGCTGGTACGTTTCAAAAAACGCTTGTGCCTGCGCGCGTCCGTAATCGTTAAGATCGCTATCCACGCCACTTCCCTGAACGATGCCTACCCGGTTGTATTCAGTCTGCCCATGACGGATCAGGTAAATTTTTTTACTGCTCAATTTTCAACTATTTTGGCGCTCTATTGTTTACAAACAGGCGCAAAACTAGTTAAATAGTTTACAGTACGATTGCCC
>JBBRKB010000358.1:0-4391 GCA_038218385.1 Cytophagales bacterium
CCCCATCAGAGTCACTCGAAGAGGACTCTGATGCACCGAAGTAGATAGAATAAGTAACTGAAATAATTCACAGTTACTTGAAGAGACTCTGATGAACTGAACTTTGAATGGCATTATCACCCAGCAGAGCCACGCGTATCACCCCATCAGAGTCACTCGAAGAGGACTCTGATGCACCGAAAGTAGATAGAATAAGTAACTGAAAACAATAAGCACAACAGAAACTAAAATGTCTGAAGTAAAAACAACATACACACTCATCGATGGCAGAAAAGTATCGCGTATCACCCCATCAGAGTCACTCGTAAGAGGACTCTGATGCACCGAAGTAGATAGAATAAGGACTGAAAATTATAAGCACAACAGAAACTAAAATGTCTGAAGTAAAAACAACATACACACTCATCGATGGCAGAAAAGTATCGACTGATGTCAAGAATGAGATTACACAAAAAGTTATTGAGCGTAAAGCCCAAGATAAAAAAGTACCTCACCTGGCCATCATTTTAGTAGGTGATGATGGGGCAAGCCAAACGTATGTTGACAACAAAGTGAAAGCATGCAAGTCGGTTGGGTTTCACTACACTATGATGCGCTTTGCCGATACCATCAGGGAAGAAAAATTGATGAAGCACATTGATCACGTGAACAATGATGATGATGTGGATGGGTTTATTGTGCAGTTGCCCCTGCCGCCACATATTTCAGTTGAGCGCGTTACCGAAATGATTCGACCTGATAAAGATGTGGATGGGTTCACAAACCAAAACTTTGGAAGCATTATTTCAAAGACACCATCACTTTTGCCCGCTACACCTTTCGGTGTGATGGAATTGCTTCGCAGATACAATATTGACACAGAAGGAAAACATGCTGTAGTGGTAGGTGCCAGCCGAATAGCCGGTGCACCCTTGAGCATGATGCTAGCTGAGCAAGGACGTGCCACGGTTACCATCTGTCATAAATTTACAACCGACCTGCCTAGCTACACACGCATGGCCGACATCTTGTTGGTAGCTGTTGGTAAGCCCGGACTTATCACTGCTGACATGGTGAAGGAAGGCGCGGTTGTTATTGATATTGGTACAACACGCGTTGAAGGTGATGAATATCCAAAGGGCTGGGCGATATTAGGTGACGTTGATTTTAAATCGGTAGCTCCAAAATGTTCTTACATTACACCCACACCAGGTGGTGTGGGTCCTATGACTATAGCATCTTTGTTGTTGAATACATTACGCGCCACTGAATTGCGCAACACCTGAAACTAATTTCAAATTGGAAGTAGCAGAAAAAAATACTGCCCTGATGCTTCCCCTGATGGAAGACTTCTATACCATTCAGGGTGAAGGTTTTTATCAGGGGCATGCTGCTTATTTCGTTCGCCTCGGTGGATGTGATGTAGGATGTGTGTGGTGTGATGTAAAAGATTCGTGGGATGCTTCTCAACATCCGATGGTCTCTGTTGAAGAAATCACGTCACGTGCAAAATCGAGCAAGACTGAAATTGTCGTCATTACAGGTGGCGAGCCGGTTATGTATAACCTTGCGACATTAACTACTTCATTAAAAAATAACGGATTAAAAACCCACATTGAAACCTCAGGTGTTTACGCACTTACAGGTGAGTGGGATTGGATTTGTTTTTCGCCAAAGAAATTCAAAGCGCCTCATCCTTCGTATTTTGATTTGGCGAATGAACTGAAAGTCGTAGTCTACCATCAAAGTGATTTTGCCTGGGCAGAAAGTTTTGCTTCAAAAATGAATGCATCGTGTGAGTTGTTTCTTCAGCCGGAGTGGTCAAAAGAAAAGGAGATGTTGCCGTTGATTATTGACTATGTAAAAAACAATCCACGGTGGAAGGTGTCGTTACAGATTCATAAGTACATGAATATTCCTTAGTATGAATTTCAGGTTATTTGCAGACAAGTTAAATCAATGGGGCCGGCACAAGGTTCCATTTTTGTTTGTGATCGATTTTGAAATGCAAAAGCCAATGGCATTCCCTTTGGATATGATTGATCCTGATACGTTGGTGTTCAATATTAATGGTCACACCAATTCGCACCACGTATCAAAGACTTTTTTAGATAAAGAAATTATTCAGAAGACTCCACTGTCATTTGAAGAATATGAAAATAAATTCAACATGGTTCAGCGCCATCTTGATTACGGTGATTCATTTCTCACAAACCTTACCGTGGCAACAGAAGTTAAACTCAAGCATTCCTTACGGGAATTGTTTGATCTCAGTCATGCCAAATATAAGGTATGGTATAACAACGACTTTCTGGTTTTCTCACCAGAAATATTTATTCAGATACGCGGTCAAAAAATTTATTCGTATCCGATGAAGGGAACCATTGATGCGTCTATACCAGGCGCCGCAGAGAAAATTCTGAACGATCGTAAAGAACTTGCCGAACATGTTACCATTGTCGATCTCATCCGAAATGACTTGAGCCTTGTAGCCGACCATATTGAAGTGAACCGCTTTCGCTATCTGGAAGAATTGAAAACAAATGATAAGACCTTGTTACAAGTGAGTTCTGAAATTGTAGGTGAATTATCAGACGATTATGCTTCGCATCTTGGTGATATATTGCTAAACTTGTTACCTGCTGGTTCGGTAAGTGGCGCACCCAAGCCCAAGACACTTGATGTTATTCGTGAGGCTGAAAAAATAGATCGCGGATACTATACCGGTGTGGTTGGATGTTTTGATGGCCAAAACCTTGACAGCGGTGTCATGATACGCTTCATCGAGAGGGCAGGTTCCAACTATTTCTATCGAAGTGGTGGTGGCATTACCACGCAGAGCGATGCGCGATCTGAATACGAAGAGGTAATCAATAAAGTGTATGTCCCTATTACTTGAATCCATAAAGTTGCAAGACGGTGTTTATCACAACCTGTTCCATCATGAGCAGCGGATGAACCGTTCGTTGAAAATTTTGTGTGGCGTGGATGAACATCTGCATCTCGAAGAATTTTTGAACAAGATTGACCGACCTCAAAACGGATTGTTTAAATGCAGGATCATTTATGATGACCTATCGAAGGAGGTAGAGTTTATTCCTTACGTACCTAAGATTATTAAAACCCTTAAACTTATTGAAGACCATACCATTTCATATGCTCATAAATTTGCCGATAGGCGTGACCTTAATGCCCTTTTTGAAAAACGCGATGGGTGTGATGATGTTTTAATTGTAAACAAAGACATGATTAGCGATTCTTCTTTTGCCAACGTTGTTTTTAAACGCAAATCGAATTGGTACACACCGTCTTCTTACCTCTTAAATGGAACGATGCGAAATTATTTGCTTGAGCATGGCGTTATCATGGAGGAAACGATCGGCATAGAAGATTTGCAATCGTTTAGTGAATTTAAACTTATCAATGCCATGGTCGGATTTGAAGGCCCCGAATTGGATATTTCCAATATTATCATCTAACATATACTCATGACGCGAATCCTATTTTTTAGTTTCTTCATTCTGATATCTACCCTCGCTACGGCGCAATATCAATTAAGTACAAAAAACAAAAAGGCCATTGAACTTTATACTGAGGCAGACAACTATCGCGTGCGCACCCAGTATACGGAAGCCATCGAATTGCTGAACCAAGCCATCGATAAAGACAAGAATTTTGTGGAAGCCTATTATCGTTTAGGTCTCGTTTATTTTTCCATGAAAAAATTTCCTGTTGCTATCGAAAAGTTTGAAAAGAGCCTGAGTTTAACAAATGATGTATCCAAGCAAAAAGTTATCTGGTACGATATGGGCGAGACGTTCCTCATGATAGGGGATTATGACAATGCGTCTATCATGCTCACCAATTTTCTCAATGTGGAAACGCAAAGCAAGGGCAAGATTGAGCGAGCAACCAAGATGTTACAGAATGTGAGGTTCGCAAAAGAAAACAAAGAGAAAGCTTCCTTGTATAAACTTCATCCGCTAAGTGACACGGTAAATTGTTTTGCCATGCAATATTTTCCAGTACTTACAGCAGATCAGCAGGAATTGATTTTCACCCGCAGGATGGGCAATGATATGACTACAGACGATGAAGATATTGTTATCAGTAGAAAAGATAAACAAGGTCGATGGACAACTCCAGTTTCTATTTCAAAAAAAATAAATTCAGCATACAACGAAGGTACCTGTGCTATTTCAGCAGATGGTAGAAAATTGATTTTCACTTCATGCGTAGGTAGAAAAGGATATGGTAGTTGTGATCTTTTTCAAACCGAACGCATTGGCGACACTTGGACAGAACCAGAAAACCTGGGTCCTAACGTCAACTCTGTTGAGTGGGAGTCGCAGCCAACATTATCAGCAGACGGACGAACGCTTTATTACGTGACCGATCGCAGGGGAGGATAT
>JBBRKB010000359.1:0-4390 GCA_038218385.1 Cytophagales bacterium
TCATACGCAGTGGTGAAGACAACCATGGGAACAGCGTCTAGCATCTCAAGCAATTGAAATCCTGTTTTGTCGGGCATTTGAATATCCAAAAACAAAAGATCAGGATTCAACTCATTCACCATGGTAACGGCTTCATCGGCATTCATGGCCTCACCCACAATTTCAATGCTGGGATGTTCTTCCAACAACTTCATCAGTTCCTTTCTGGCCAATCGCTCATCATCAATGATTAATGCTCTCATATGAATTTATTTGTGGGACAATTATTTCGGTCAAGACAAAGTTATTGGATTCGTTGACAATCTTAAAGGAAGCGTTTTTTCCATAAATAAGCTTTAACCGCTGAACTGTATTTTTAATGCCCAATCCAGCTTTGTGCTTTTTAGTTCCATTCAGCAAATGTCCGCTGTTGCGGATATGTATTTTCAATGATCGGTTATCAACAAAAGTGATTACCTGTATAACGCCACCTTCCTTCAATTTTGATATCCCATGCTTCACTCCGTTTTCTACCAAAGTTTGCAACATCAATGGTGGCACAAGAAAATTATTAGACTCCGGATGGATAATAAACTCCATCCGCAAGCGCTCTTCAAAGCGAATGCTCTCAAGACCGAGGTAATCTTTTACAATTTTCAATTCGTCTTCAAACTTTGTAAGGCCTTGCTTATCGGGCGTAAGTGAACTGCGAAGAATACTGGCCATCTGATTGATGGCTTGCTTGGCCTTCTTAGGATTTTCATCCACCAATGCACGTATGCTGTTCAGCGCATTAAAAATAAAATGCGGATTTAATTGTGAGCGCAAATTATTCAGTTCGATTTCAATCATCGAGGCTTCATACTTTAACGATTTACTGTAGCGCTCGAAATAATGATACGTGAAGTAAGAAATAGACCACACAAAAAAGATCAGTGCGTACACCGAAGTGAGCCCCAACATCTGCTCCAGATTCAACGCAATCCCCGGATCAAAAATACCCAACGATAAGCTCAACGGCATACGAAGAAAGTAAAGCACTAGACCCAGCACAAATACACTCACAAAAATGCGTGGGATGAGCCTTGCCATATTGAGGTACAGCCACTTTCGTTTGTTAAGAAAAATTCTGAAGAGATGGGTGATCAACAAACACAACAAGGCTTCAACCAATAAAAATATGGTTCTCCTTATTGTAATAGAACCGGAAGCCAATAAACTGGAACCAATCTGCAGAAGTGAATAGAGTAACCATCCACCCGCTTGCAACGTCCAATATAACCTGTGCTTGTCGACCATATAAAATTCGATGTCAGTTTACTCAAGATGCACACTCTTGTGAAAGAGAAAGTACGATAGAAATTTGTTGCGTAAAGACATCCCTATAAAATCGCTAAAATACATTTAAGGTGAATTCCCGATTTTCATTTTACATGATCGGTCTTAAAACATTCTTCCCACCACCAGAAAGAAAAATATGCAGGCGGTTACAATGAGTACCCATGTGATGATCACCAATGGTTTTTTATACGCAATAAACCTGGGCTCTAACGTCAAGCCATTAAAAATGAAAGCTGCGCCAGCGGTTAAATAAAGAACAAAATCAACCATTATACCTGTGTATAACCTGTAGATCCCCACTGCTATGATGATGGCGCCGAAAAGATATTGTCTGACAATAGAATTCATTTCTTAAAAATTTTATGTTAAGGTAGGGCTAATTTAATTCTGCCTTAAGGAATTTGCCTGTATAGCTCTCGGAAACCAACGCCACCTCTTCAGGCGATCCCGAGGCAACGATCATTCCTCCTTTGCCACCACCTTCAGGACCTAAGTCAACAATGTTGTCTGCTGATTTGATCACATCCATGTTGTGTTCAATCACCAGAACTGTATTTCCTTTGTCAACAAGTTTTTGCAATACATCCAACAAATGTGCGATGTCCTGAAAATGCAATCCCGTTGTTGGTTCATCCAAAATATAAAAAGTCTTTCCTGTATCACGCTTTGAAAGTTCGGTGGCAAGTTTTACACGTTGCGCTTCACCGCCGGATAATGTTGTAGCATGTTGGCCAAGTGAAATGTATCCCAAACCCACTTCATTTAACGTTTGAATCTTTCTTAAAATCTTCGGTTGGTTTTCGAAAAAAGAAACCGCCTCTTCAACGGTCATATCCAATACATCTGAAATTGATTTTCCTTTGAACCGAACTTCAAGCGTCTCGCGATTGTAGCGCTTGCCTTTACAGGTTTCACACGGCACATATACATCAGGAAGAAATTCCATCTCAATCAAACGAAGGCCTGCGCCCTCACATGTTTCACATCGGCCTCCCTTCACGTTAAAAGAAAACCTACCGGGCTTGTACCCCCTTATTTTTGCTTCTGTCAGGTGTGCAAATAAATCTCGGATATCCGTGAACACCCCTGTGTAGGTGGCCGGGTTGGAACGAGGGGTTCTACCAATCGGTGATTGATCTACTTCAATTACTTTATCAATTAATTCCAGGCCAGTGATTTTTTTATAAGGCAAAGGTTCCGTGCGTGAATTAAAAAAATATTGGTTAAGTATCGGATATAATGTATCATGGATCAAGGTTGACTTTCCACTACCCGATACACCCGTTACACAGGTGAGTGTGCCAAGCTTAATGGTGAGGTCAACATTCTTTAAATTATTACCTGTAGCTCCAGTCAGCTTCACTTGCTCACCATTGCCGCTTCTCCTTTTCTTCGAATAATCAATGGCCAATTTGCCACTCAGGTATTTTGATGTGGTGGCATCGATTTTTAAAAAAGTTTTTGGATCCCCCGCTGCAACCACATGCCCCCCATGCCGGCCTGCGCCTGGCCCAATGTCCAATATATAATCGGATGCAAGCATCATATCTTTGTCATGCTCTACCACAATCACAGAGTTGCCCAAGTCACGCAAGTCTTTCAATGCCTTTATCAGTTTTACATTATCACGTGCATGCAAACCAATACTGGGCTCGTCTAATATATAGAGTACACCCACCAGTTGCGTCCCGATCTGTGTTGCCAATCGAATACGTTGCGCCTCGCCCCCGCTTAATGTGCGAAGCGGTCTATTGAGATGAAGATAATCCAAACCTACATCCAACAAGAAACCAATTCGCTTTCTTATTTCCTTTAATACCTCACTGGCGATAATCCGTTGCTTCTCGTTTATTCTATCCTCAAGACCGACCAACCATTTGCTCAAGTGGGCAATATCCATCATGGCGAGCTCGGCAATATTTTTATTGTCGATTTTAAAATGGAGCGATTCTTTTTTCAGCCTTGCACCATTGCATTCAGGACATATACGAATGACCATGAAATCAACCACCCATTTCCGGATCGCCTCGGTTCCTTCATCACGTTGCTTTTCGAGAAAGCTGACAATGCCCTCAAACTTTGTGTTCCAATCGGTGCCAGGATGTTTTATGGAAGGCACTGCCACCGGCACATCATCACCATAGAGCAATACTTTCATTACTTCTTCCGGAATATTTTTTATCGGAGTTGATAAGGTGCATTTATATCGTTTAAGAAGCGCCTCAATCTTTTTGAATATCCATATGTCCCTATATTCTCCCAAGGGAAGAATGCCACCACGGCTAATGCTGAGGTCTTTATTCGGTATTACAGATTCTTCCGTAATCTCTTCTATTTGACCAAGTCCGTTACAAACAGGGCATGCGCCATAAGGCGAATTGAAAGAAAACGCATTGGGGGCAGGTTCATCATAGGACAAACCTGTTTTAGGATCCATTAAAAACTTCGAGAAGTGATGGACACTCTCATTTTCTTCCATCACCATTATCACACCTTTTCCTTCCTTTAGGGATTTGCCTATAGATTGACCAATACGATGTCTGTCTTTTTCATCGGCAACAATGCGATCCATCACCACTTCAATGTCGTGAATCTTGTAGCGGTCGGCCTGCATCTTTGGTTTAATTTCCACTACCTCACCATCGAGGCGTACCTTGGTATACCCTGATTTTCTTATTTGCACAAACAACTCGCGGTAGTGGCCTTTTCGTCCTTTCACCACAGGTGCCAGCAGAATCAATTTTCTTCCTTTAAAATTTCCAAGAATGGCATCGAGTATCTGATCTTCAGATTGACGCACCATTTTGTCGCCCGTTAGATACGAGAAAGCTTCACCCGCTCGTGCAAATAATAAACGCATGAAATCATAAAGCTCAGTAACGGTACCTACTGTAGAGCGTGGATTCCGCGATGTGGTCTTTTGTTCTATGGATATGACCGGGCTCAGGCCGTTTATCTTATCAACATCGGGCCGTTCCAGGTTTCCAATAAAACTTCGGGCATAGGCAGAAAAACTTTCCATGTAGCGGCGTTGTCCTTCAGCGTAAATGGTATCGAAAGCTAGCGAAGA
>JBBRKB010000360.1:0-4387 GCA_038218385.1 Cytophagales bacterium
ACTGCACCGCTTTCGGTCAATCGATTTTTTAAGGGAAATCTCTACTCGCTGACTTTGAACCCTCCGGAAAAAAACGAAAACAAAAAAGGGACATACAAATCCGAAGGTTGGGTAGTTCAAAACCCAATTTACACCAACCAAAACTTTTTCCCTGTGCCATTGGAACGCTATTTACGTACGGTTGGAGAACGACAAATTCCAATTTTAAGGGATTCATTTTATGCGACTACAAACAACCCCAATACAAAGCAGAATATTTGGAAGAACTTTTGCAACGCTATTCCAACCAAATCACCGTGGGGTTGGACGCTGCAAAAAACGCCTAATGGAAACCATATCGTGGAAAACAGGCCTTGATTATTTGCTACTTCCTTTAACAACGAATTAAAGCGGAGGCAATTGGGAGAATTTTTTAACAAGCTATTATTGCAAATCCTGTAGGTATATTTAGCTTTAAGGACAAGGATAAACGACAAAGTAAACAGCCCTACTGTTTTGGAAATACTAACAACGACCTAATCGCTTCTATAAACACAACTAGCAATTATGAAAAATTCGCGCAGAAAATTTCTTACCACCCTCGGTGGATCAGTAGCCGCCCTAACAATACCCGCGCAGGCAGGGACAGTGGATAATGTGATACGGAAGCAGTTGGTTTCCAGCACAGTGATTAGCTCCAACGATAAAATCCGCATCGGGTTGATTGGATGCGGCATAATTGGGCACTACGATACCGACACTGCTTTAAGGGTAGCGGGCGTGGAATTGGCTGCTGTGTGTGATCTCTACACCGGCCGGCTCGAACGCGCAAAAGAAAAATGGGGCAACCAGTTGTTCATTACAAAGGATTACCGTGAACTGCTGGCAAAGAAAGATATTGATGCGGTGCTGATTTGTACACCGGATCATTGGCACCAGAAAATTGCTATCGATGCCATGAATGCAGGTAAGCATGTGTACTGTGAAAAACCGATGGTGCAAAAAATTGAGGAAGGAGCCGCCATCATTGCCACCCAGGAAAAAACAGGCAAAGTGTTCCAGGTAGGCAGCCAGCGGGCCAGTAGCGTTGCCATCCTGGAAGCCAAAAAATATTTTGAAAAAGGCGTTATTGGCGAACTTACCTATGTGGAAGCCTATTGCGACCGTTCCGATGCCAAAGGCGCCTGGCAATATTCTATTCCCACAGATGCTTCGCCGGAAACCATCGATTTTGATACCTTTCTGGGGCATGCTCCCAAAGTAGCATTCGACCCAGTGCGTTTTTTCAGGTGGCGCAATTACAGTGATTATGGCACCGGCTCGGCAGGCGACTTGATTGTTCACCTGCTCACCAGTTTGCATACCATCACCAGTTCTCCCGGTCCCAATAAAATAGTAGCCCTCGGGGAAGTTAATTACTGGAAGGATGGCCGGGATGCATATGATCTTATCAACTCCTTTATGACGTACCCGAAAACAGCTACCCTGCCTTCCTTTCAGCTGTACACCCGTATCAATCTTTCCAGCGGGGAAGGAAAGGGGGGATTTGGTATTAAATTGGTGGGCACGGATGGGGCCATCGATATTGGCTGGAACGATTTTAAAATTACTACCTTAAAAAGAAGCGCCGCTCCTGGCTTTGGCGGCTATGATTCATTTGACAGTTTTTCTGCCCAACAAAAGGAAGCATATAAAAAATGGTATGCTACTACCTATGGTAACGCAAAGGGTGGTTACGAAATGGGAACTCCGATTGAATTTACTCCACCAGCAAATTATGACGACCGTTTTGATCATATGGTTACCTTTTTCAATGGTGTTAGAACGGGTTCAGCCATTGCCGAAGATGCCGTGTTTGGACTAAGAGCGGCCGGGCCATCCATTGCCTGTAATATCAGCGCAGCGCAAAATAAGGCACTGAACTGGGATGCTGTTAAGATGAAAATTATTTAAAAAAGCCGGAGACTTCCATGCACTAACAACCGGGCATTCATGAAATTTCAACAGCATACCCGGCATCAAGAAGAAAGCTCATCGAGCAGTCCGGCACATTATTGGGAACAGCTTTGCTATTCGATAGCATTGGCAATAACCTTAAGGCAGGCGCTGTTAAGCAAGCAGAAGAAGTGGGCATTGGATCGTGGAGCCACAGCGCTAAGGGGTTGCCGATATACCAATATAATGTCGAAGTGGGGTCTGAGCAAAGCCGACCCCACGTTGGGCAGACACTGAGACTCCCTGTCACTTCAGCAAAATGTTTTACCTGAAAAGTAATCACACTCCATAAATTCCCACAGAAAAAATAGTGATTGATAAAATGAATTGTAAACCTCTATATCTTCAAATGAAAAAAGTAATTATAATTGAAACATTTCGCTAACTATAACTCTAAATAGTGATGGAACCATCTAGTGATTTTTCATCTGGTCCTTATAAGGATAGCACAACAAACTTGATTTACAACTTGCTTTTTTGTGACAATCTTGAACTGTATAAAGCAAACAGTAACCCGCCCATTACATATCCTTTTGATGTCCTATTTTCAGAAACGAGCACTATCATAGACTTGCAAAAAATTATAGATGGCAATAATTCTGACTCAAGAGTAAAAATTCTTGCCTATAACAGACAACTCGAAAGTGGACACAAACCTGACACTATAGAACTGCTCGCTGTACTAGTTGAAGTCGGGCTTGACGATGGACTTGACGTGTTAGCATCGTTCAGTGATGGGACTGCTCGATACATTAATCAAACAGGAAAAATGTTGATTTGGGAAACTACTACTGACGAAAAATGTAATGGGTTGACGAACGACTTGTTCGCAAAGAGCAGAGACATAATAAGACAAATCGGACCTTGGGAAAAACCAAGAAGACCGCATCCGGCAAAAGACAATGTTAGGATTACCTTCCTTGTTTCTGATGGACTTTATTTTGGCGAAGGACCAATGAGCGTTTTATTTAATGACCCGTTAGCAAGTCCAGCATTAACAGCCGCAACAGACCTATTGCAATATCTGACGGAGAAGTCATCATAAGGCATGAAACAAAAACATAAACAAACGCGTCACTTCACCTCAACAACCGAAACACCATATCCCGCAAAAATGCCAACACCATTTTTTATATTACTATACACTTGGGCAGGCTGTGAGAAGGGATCAAGATCGCCTCTATCCTGTATTTTCTTAGTTCTAAAATAGTTGTAATACTCCTCACTTACACTCAGCAAAACAACCCTTGTACGCGTGGCTCCACGCCCACTATAAGGTCGAAGTCGGAATACGTACGCTTGCCCATCAAAAAGATCATCCTGAAAAAAAACCTCATTGCTACGGGGAATATAATCATCATCAAAAAAACCATCATCAGAATTTTCCTGATATTTTGGATCCAAAGGTAGGAAGGAGCCCTCACGCTCATAGTAAGTCGTGTCGTTCGTTCCATTATAGTTACGTACCTCGTAACCTGTTTCAATGATTTTTATACTATAATAATTTTTTTCAACTGAAGGGTCGGAAAATTTAATACCCACATTAGCGTAAGGCACATTACCATCGACACTATCAACTTGCACAGAGGAAATGGCAACTACCTTTGGCACCCTACTCGTTGCTGAAAATTTTTCTCCCTTTATCTCTGCGATAATAGAATACGTTTCATCCTCTTGCGGAACAAGTTTCCCTTTGTAAGCATAATCAGATGTTGATGAAAGGGACAACGTTTCAATCGTTTCACCATTCTTATTGTATATGGTTACAAGGGCATCTGTAATGGGTTGATAGTAATATTTATCCGATAGCACATCATTGCTCTCAGTAAGGCTTACCCGCCACGTGCTATCGGGAGTAAAGATGGCATTGAGAACAGCTGTGGGTTTTCGTGATGCCACATCAATTTCCACTACGTTTGAGCATCCCATGCCGAGTAGAGCCATATAAAGGAGGTATGAATATTTCTTCATGATGACATCAAAATTTAAAACTGTAAGAAAAGGATGGCAGTATAGGAAACAGGGAATACTCAAAAAATTTGCTCTGCCCCTGTTTGTTCTTTCCTAAATCTATAAAGAATGGATTTAAACGGTTGTATACATTATAAATTCCTATCGTCCATTTGCGTTCGCCCCATTTCTTTTCCTTTATCCAACTAAAACTAACATCAAGTCGATGATAGGCGCGCATGCGGTACGAATTTCTATCGCCATAATAGGTAATACCTCTGTCGTACGGATATGAACCCAACGTCTTTACTGATTCATAATTTGCCGTAGGAAGTGTGATGGTATTGCCCGATCCATACACCCAAACAAAAGAAAAATCCCTGCGCTTGTCCCAATTGTAGGAAACGGCAAGACTTATATCGTGTCGTCTGTCAAACTTATAAGGAAATTCTTTTCCGAAGTT
>JBBRKB010000361.1:0-4366 GCA_038218385.1 Cytophagales bacterium
GACGACAAAGATGTTCACTTTGTATTGTCAGGCTCTCAAAACTTTATTCTGTCAGAAAAAATAATGCAAAGTCTGGCGGGACGAACGGCCGTGCTCAAACTTCTCCCCTTTTCATTGGAAGAATTAAAACCAACCAGCTATAATCCCGCCACATGGGAGGAATATGTTTTTCAGGGAAGCTACCCACGGTTGTATGATAAACAAATACATCCCACCGACTTTTATCCTTCCTACATCAATACCTATGTGGAAAAAGATGTCAGACAATTGAAAAATATTGAAAACCTAAACAGCTTTTCCAACTTCCTCAAATTGTGTGCAGGTAGAACCGGACAAGTTCTTTCCATACAATCATTGGCAAGTGATGCTGGTATTAGCCCTAATACAGCGAAAGCCTGGCTATCCGTTCTGGAAGCCAGTTACATTATCTATTTCTTACAACCACATCATAAAAATTTCAATAAGCGACTAATCAAATCACCTAAACTTTACTTTTATGACACGGGTGTAGCCTGCTCGTTATTGGGCATTGAAAAGGTAGAACAACTATCAACCCATTACCTTAAAGGTGGTCTTTTTGAAAACTTTATTGTAACCGAGTTTCTGAAACGAAGACTCAATGAAGGTAAAAATCCAAACGCATACTTCTGGCTGAGCAAGGAGAATAAGGAAATCGATTTACTTATAGAGCAAGGTAATGCACTCACTCCAGTTGAAATAAAATCCGGCATGACGCGCAACATGGCTTTTTTAAACAACCTTCAATATTGGCAAAAGCTGACTAACAACCCATCTGATAACAGCTATGTAGTTTACGGTGGTGATGAGAATGTTAAAACATCCAATGGCAACTATATCAGCTGGCGATCGCTTAGCGAAATATGATGGTTACATCTTCTTAATCGTAAACTCAACCCTTCTGTTAAGTTTGCGAGTCTCTTCATTATCATTGCTGGCGATAGACTTTACACCACCATATCCCTTGCTACTCATTCGTTTTACATCTACTCCCCGAGACCCAAGGTAGTCTTTTACTTTTTCAGCACGTTGAAGCGAGAGCTTTACATTGTCTGCATGATTGCCGCGACTATCGGTATGGCCAGATAACTCAATGGTGACTTGTGGGTTTTCTTTCATAAACGTAACCACCATATCCAGTTCCTGTGATGACTCGGTCAATAAATTAGTGGTGGATTGTTCAAACAAAACATTCCGCAAGTTTACGGTGGTTCCTTTCTCAACAGGCTGAAGTTTGAAGTTCATCTCCAATGATTTTAATTCATACGTATTAAGGTCAAGTTTTTCCAATGAACTAATATGACCGGGCGCTTCAATTTTTATGGTGTACTGAAGCGTTGATTCCAATGTTGTGTTATATCCTCTTTCAGCCTCTGCCACAATAGGCATTACTTCAGCATCGTTAGCAAAGGTAATTCTTGCCTGTATCCCTTCTTGTGTTTTTGAATCTGTGACCTTGCCAAATACCCGAATATGATTTTCCGGAACAATCACTTCGCGCTCGCGTACTATAAATCCAATGGTATCAACATGCTCAACCGGAGGTTTTACTTCTGGTATTTCAATCATTCGTATGTCTCCATAGCCATCACTATTTTTTGTACCTGCATATAAAACCAAACCGTTGGCAGGATATGCTTTGTAATACAATTCCCGACCATCTGAATTGATCAAACTTCCCATGTTGAAAGGCTCACTCCAACGTGTCCAGGAATCATCCAGTCGCGATGCGCTGTACACATCAAAACTACCAAGCCCCTTTCTTCCATTACTGGAAAAATAAAGTGTCATGCCATCTGGGCTCAGCGAAGGACACACTTCTTGAAATTGTGTGTTAATTGTTTTTCCAAGATTTTTTGGTGCGCCCCAACTTCCATCATCATGTTGTGTGGTCACATAAATATCTTCCACGCCATACGATCCATAAGTTTCAGCAGAGTAAACAAACACCTTCATATCATCAGACAAAGATCCACTTATGATAGAGGATTTGTTTTGAAAATAAGGAATGGAAATATTTTGTGGACGTGACCAATCCGAACCATTTTTATAAGAAACCGAAATGCCTTGTGTTTTAGCACGACCTGATGCATCATAATGGCTAAGTAAAATCATGGTGCGACCATCGGGTGAAATTCCAGCAACACCATTGAAGGAAAGATCATTCAACAATTTTCCTCCATGAACAGGTGCCGACCAATCATTTTCCAACCATGTGGATATCCATATATCACCAGGATCTTTTATGCCCCCCATGTTTTGTGGATGATTGGCAACCGTAAAATAGAGCGTATTGCCATCGGGACTTAGTACAGCATTGAGTTCGTCATAACTGCTGTTTACTGATTGCACTTTGCTTGCCTTACCCGACTGAGCTGCACAAAAAAAGGATATGCATCCTAATAAAATAATTATACTTACTCGTATCATTTTCACACTACATCTTTAATACTCTTAACCTTACTTACCCACGCATTATCATTCACATAATACCGCCATGGCAACAGTGCATCTTCGCCGGCATAATCAATTCCGATTCGATGTGTTGATTCAATCTGCTTACGTTTAATTTCCATACCATCCGCTATCCAAATACTTTTTCCAGTTAAATCTTTTCCATCAAAACTTCTGTCAATACCCATGGCCTTGGCGAGTTTTCCAGGGCCAGATGTTATCCTTTTCTCGCTGGCAATTCCAATTCTTTCTTTCATAATGTCAATTCCATCGATCGGTTCAAGCGCCCGAATTAATATGGCATCAGCCACCCCTTCTTCGTTGGTTACAATATTTACCATGTTGTGAATGCCATAACACAAATACACATACGCACATCCACCCATATTAAACATCGAAGCATTGCGCGCTGTCATCTTATTTCCGTATGCATGACAACCCTTTTCTCGCCACGAATATGCTTCCGTTTCAACAATCATACCGCTTGTTAATCGGTTACTCACCTTAGAAAAAAGCACTTTACCTAAAAGTTCCTTTGCAATTATGGTTACATCCCTCCGTTGATAGAATTCCTTCGCCAACCGCATAGATTTAAACTCTTAAATGGGATAAGTTTTATATTTTAGTGAATCAATAAACAAACTTAACCAAATTGAATTATGAAGAAAATTCTTTGTGCCCTTGCCCTCATGGCCATGTTCTTTTCAACACATGCTCAAGACAAACCACAACCCAGCCCGGCCGGATCAGTATCCACTGTGATTGGGCTTACAACCGTAACGGTTGACTACTTTCGTCCTAAAATGAAAGGCCGTAAAATTTTCGGTGATGGTAAAGATTTTTTAACCCCCTATGGAAATATCTGGAGAACTGGCGCCAACAGTGGTACAAAAATTTCTTTTTCTACTGACGTTACCGTTGAAGGCGTAAAGGTACCCAAAGGCGAATACCTGATCTTCACTTGGCCAGGTGCTTCGGAGTGGACGGTCTCTTTATACAAAGATGTTTCGATTGGTGGCCATACCGATAAGTATGACAAGGCACAAGAGGTTGCAAATTTTAAAGTGAAGAGTTCAAAGGTTAGTGAAAAAGTTGAAACCTTTACCGTAGCCATTACTGATCTTTCTGAGGATAACACAAGTGGAAAAGTGCAAATAAGCTGGGAAAATACAAGCGTGAAATTTGGTATAGTAGTACCAAAGACATGGTAATTTTTTAAAGCGTTCGCTAAAAGAGGAAGACTATATATTGGTCTTCCTTTTTTATTAACCGCACAATCAGTCTTTGATTATCTTCTGAAAGATTAAACTCAACATCACCACTACCCCACAACCAATGATGTTGTAAAGCAAGAAAGCAAGATCTGTAAAAAAATAGCAATATAAAACGGTGACCTCAGCAATCAATGCAGCAACAAATACCGCTGTGCCCTTCACATGCTTAATGTAGAACGCCACCAAAAAAATACCGAGGATGGTTCCGTAAAAAATAGACCCGACAATATTTACAAATTGAATAAGGTTTTCTGCAAAGCTGGCGAGTATGGCAAACAGAATGGCTAACAATGCCCACATTATTGTGAATCCACGTGAGGCCCGAAGATAATGTGCAGGTGAGGCTTCCTTCTTAATAGATCGCTTGTAAATATCAACTGTTGTTGTGGATGCCAGTGCATTTAACTCAGAAGCCATAGATGACATGGCTGCGGAAAACATAACTGCCAATAAAAGTCCAACTAAACCATGAGGCAAATAATGAATGACAAAATTCAGAAAAATATAATCGCGGTCTTGCGTCTTCGCATCAGGCAACACCGTTAAGATTTCTTCCTTCACATGTTCACGTATGGCCAATTCATTCTTATTTATATTTTGATAATTGGTTTTTGATTTTT
>JBBRKB010000362.1:0-4362 GCA_038218385.1 Cytophagales bacterium
AATGAGTTTCCTAATTTTCAATTCCATATAGGCCTTTCCGAGCCTTTGCCAGAAGACAATTGGAAAGTGAACAAGAGCCTAGAGGACCCGGAAGGTGATGGGTATGTTGGTTTCATCCACCAATGCCTCTTTGATAATTACCTGAAGAACCATCCGGCTCCTGAAGATATCGAATACTACTTATGCGGACCTCCGCTCATGAATGCGGCAGTATTGAAAATGCTGGATGAAATGGGAATTCCAAAAGAAAATGTCAGGTTTGACGATTTTGGAGGCTAATTAATTCATAAAAATAGATTAAGCCTCCTTGCGAGGCTTTTTTTATGAATTCGAACTAAAACGATTGCGCTGAATTTCTTTTTTTCTTAACTAGCGTGTCACCTGAATGCCTAACGAGTGAGAAAAGTACTATCCTATGCCATACTAATACTCTTCCTATTTAATGTAGGTGGATACTATCTGGTATTTGTCGGGTTGAACTTGCGGGCTGACCAGGCGTTGAAAACCAAAATCAATAACGATACTTTTAATCACGAAGAGACTTTTCTTTTCAAAATTCCGGTGACTTTACCGTATCCTATCAACAGTAATTTTGAACGTGCCATTGGTGAGTTCGAACATAATGGAGAATTCTACAGGCTTGTAAAACAGAAGTTTGAAAACGACACCATTCATGTCGTTTGCATAAAAGACAATCAGAAACGACACCTCAAAAAGATCATGTTGGATTTCACCAAGCAATCCAATGACATTCCCACGGCTTCCAACACGGCCAGCAATCTTCTTTCAAAACTATATCATGATTTCAGGATCCATGAGGTAATTAAAATTATTGAAGGCAATTCCAATTACACCATCACACTTTTTGCTGAGGTATCTTTCCCTTTACAAAAGCGGAACCTCAGTATAGAATCTCCTCCACCAAAAGCGTAAGTAGCTTATTTTTCTCTGTACACTTCTGAGTTTTCTCCCATAGGTTAGAATGACTGTTCATGCAATAGCTGAGACATTGTTCTGCTAATTGGCCCTTGGAGATTCGAGTTGAAAACGTGTACTCCTACTTATGTTTTACCATTATCTATCAATTTTATGAAATCTAAATTCTACCTATCACTTATAATAACCCTTGCTGCATTTGGTGTTAATTCTTACGGGCAAGGTTGTGTGGCTGTGAGAAACATGGCATCATCTTGTTCACTTTCATTTGATTCTACTATGAGCAAAGGCTCATGGCAGTTTTCCGCAAACTATCGCTACTTCCACTCCTACAAACATTTTGTTGGAAATGATGAACAAACCCATAGGGTGACAGAAGGCACTAATGTCATTAATGATGATAATTCAATTCTGTTTGGAGCACAGTATGCGCTTAACAAGCACTGGAGCTTCTCTGTTATAGTGCCGATGATCTACATAAACCGCTCTTCACTTTATGAGCATATGGGAAATAACAGCGGAGAAAGGTATTCGACTCACTCACAAGGTATTGGTGATGTGAGGGTTGCCGCTTATTATGGAATCATTCCCCAAAATCACAAAAGAGCTTTGACCGTTGGGTTGGGAGTGAAAATGCCAACTGGTAATTACAACTACAAAGATTATTTTCACAAAGCAGATGGACTTACGCTTCTGCCTGTTGATCAATCCATCCAACCTGGTGATGGTGGCTGGGGCATTACAACAGAGGTTGACTTCATGCAAATGCTTGGATCAAAAACATCTATCTATGTTACGGGTCTATATTTGTTCAATCCCAGAAATACCAATGGGGTAGTGCGAAGACCAAACCTGACAAACGGCATTCCATTTTCTAACGAATTTTCAGTGGCCGACCAGTTTCTGGTTCGCGCAGGAGTAGGCCAACAATTAAATAATTTCAATGTATCGTTAGGTGGCCGGTTCGAAGGTGTTGCTGTTCAGGATGTGTTTGGTGAGAGTGATGGCTTTAGGCGCCCAGGCTTTATTTTATCAATTGAGCCATCAGTAAATTATACAATGAAAAAGCATACGTTCGCCATCAACGTTCCCATTGCTTTGTTACGGAATCGCACGCAAAGTGTAATGGATCAAAAAAGAACAGAGATCACCGGACAACACACACATGGTGATGCCGCCTTTGCTGACTGGTTGCTCTCTTTAACGTATGCGTACCGTTTATAAAACCGAACAACGCATTTAGTGAAAAAGGAAAAGGAGGCCACTAAGCCTCCTTTTCTAGTTTAAAAAATAATGAAAGTCCCTACACAATTTCAGGGATTTCAATCTTGACGGTGGTACCTACACCCTCTTCTGAATCAATTTTTATGGTGCCATTTAATTTATCAATGGCCTCTTTCACAATGTATAATCCCAGCCCTGATCCTGCTCCATCATCTGTGGCGCGATAAAACATTTTATAAACATTCATAAGATGTTCTTTGGCAATTCCTTTACCATTATCCCTTATGGCCATCTTCACTTTGTCATTTGAAATGTCCACGTCAACATTGATCACAGGATCTTTGCCATTTCGATAACGGATGGCATTTGATATAATGTTGTTGAGAATAACTTTCAAACGCCATTGATCCGTATAGAACGGCTTGTCTTGTTTTACCGTAATTACTTTCTCAACAGATTTCCCTGTAGAGGTGGCAAATTTAAGTTGGTTAAATATTTCGGTGATCAAGGGTTCAAAAAATACTTCTTCACGCCTCACCTCAAGTCGCGAGTTTCTCGATTGATCTAAAATCTCTTTTATAAAATGATCCTGCTGAAGTGCGCTGTTGTTGATCATATCAAGATAGGTGTCCTTCATGGTCACATCCTTATCTTTTCGCGCAACATTGATGAGCCCCAGCACAGAGGCAATAGGTGCGCGGAGATCATGCGAAACACTGTAAACAAAATTATCAAGTTCAGTATTTCGTTTGCTTAGCTCCTGGTTTGTTTGCTGAAGATTTTGTTCTGCTTTTTTCCTGGTATTGATCTCTTCGTTCAATGCTTTGGTTCGTTCTTCAATCATCCCTTCCAGATTTTCATTGAACTGCTCAAGTTCGCGTTGGGCCGCCACTCTTTCCCGTACCGTTGCCGAAAGAATAATCGTGGATATGCTAATCACCCCAATGTAAATCTGAAGCAACAACATAGAACTATAGGATTCTGACAATAGAAAAGGACCTGTACTTTGAACAGTTAAATAAATCGAAAGCAATGAAGCCAGTAATACACCCGTTACGGCAATAATTAATTCAAATCGAAAAGCAAGCCATAATAGAAATGGAAGGACAAGGAAGGGCAATGCGCGCTCGATCGTTTCGTTCAAATAATCCATCCTCGACAGCACAATCAAGCCGATCATTCCTATCACAAAGACTGCTATTTCTAACGCTTTGTCTTTACTGAAAACAAACACATGTTTGCGAAATGCAGAAAGTATAACCGGGGTAAACAACAAAATACCCACTACACTTCCTACCCACCAGGAGAAACTTTGCTGTAGAAATGCTTCCTTCAACACAACACCATTGAAATACAAACTCGCGGTACCCAACAATGCACCAATGCTGCACATCAGGAGCGTTACAAACAAAAATCGAAATGCATTCTTGGTGTTCTTAAAAGGATAATCATCCTTAATCCATTTTTTTATCATTGAATTTCCCACCACAGCTTCCAATGTTTGACCAATAGCGATCATGCTACTTATCATAATAATGGTCTGCGCAGGCAAGGTAGGTTCGTTCCAATAGGCCATGATGTTGGCCAGCAAAGCGCCAATAGTAATACCAGGCCAAACCGATCGGCCCATTAATATAAGGAGGGCAAAGGCTATCCCGGAAGGAGGCCATGTGGGAAGCGCTGTTGAATCATCAAAGGCCAAAAAATAACCCAGCCTTGCTGAAATGTAATACAACACTGCAGCAAGCAAGATCTTGAGATCAAGATTATATTTAAGTATAAGTTTGTCTTTCAACATTAATCACCTCATAATCAGACAAATATTAGCATTAGTAGTCTGATTGTACAATGTTTTAACACGTACCTTCATATTAATCGGCCAAGACGTATTTTTCCGGGGTTGAACGAAAGATGAGTAGGCTAAACCAGTTGATTACTAAAATTACCGATCGACACAGTTTTCATTTCTAATAAAAGTTTTGAATGATTTATATTCACCCGACAATCACTTGATTCATGGATCTTACCATTCTATTCTCACCGCTTGATGAAACCTTGTACAATGACATTGGTTCGGCATCTTCATTCTTAAAAAACATTACCTTCTATGGCGAAAAAATGCCAGACTACCGTGGTGCGCATGTTGCCCTCTTTGGTATCAATGACAATCGTGGCGGTGGAGATGCAAAAAAAGCAAACGCT
>JBBRKB010000363.1:0-4348 GCA_038218385.1 Cytophagales bacterium
AGTCCCCACATGGGCAATACCATTACCTTATCGGAAGCTTTCATTTCAGTAGCGAATAATTTAACCCACTCTCTTCCCGTAAGCGCATTCATATCAACGGGAAGATTCCAAATCTGATTATAGGCATCTGGTGTATTACCAAGAATAGCAGTGCCTTTTGCAAGATCAGGCGTATAGCCCATCGTATGAATTACGTCAGCATTACAAAACCATTGTGCTGTTTTACCTTTAGCAAGATTATCATAAACCAAATTCAACACCAAGCTGGTCTCTTTTTTACCGGGCCCAAAAAAATCTGGTGACCTTGCAATGATGGCTTCAAGTTTTCCTTTCTCAACATTTTCAAGAATGTGTTGATCAACAAATGCACGCACTTCTCCCTTCTTACTACTTGGGCTTATGGGCGAAAGTTCTGTGATATGTCTTACGTTGTCGCCACCGATGGCATAAACATTATCGAAAAAAACCAGTTTTGCTTTATGGTAGATGCAAGCTTCCACCACATTTTTAATTAAGTCAGGCCACTTGTCTTTCCATATTTTGGTATTGTAGTCGTAACCTAAGGTCAAGTAGCATATTTCACTTCCTTCAATTGCTTTGCTTACCTCACTTTTGTTAGAAAGGTCGGCCGGATATAAGCTATCGGTATCGTTTACCTTTTTCGGATTTCTACTAACGAGTCTAATGTCAGAAGTGTATTGTTTCAGCGCCTTAGCTAATTCTGTTCCGATTGCTCCTCCTGAGCCTAATATTGTTTGCATACGTATAGTTTATTGATTTATGTTTTCTATAATTCGTTCTCGTCTCCAAACTGCTGCTTTAAAATTAATTTTTCACGCTCTATTTCAGCAATCAATTCTTGTTCGGTGGGGAGGTAGGGCATATACTTGGTAGCAAAGAGTTGCTTGTGTTCATTCAAGATAGAATACTTTCACCACTGTTTCGTCACGCTCCGTACATAGTATGATGCCAATGGTGGGATTGTCGTGGTCTGTTTTTTTAAATCGTCAAACATGCGAATATACATATCCATTTGCCCTGCATCCTGATGAGAAAGTTTGGTTGTTTTAAGGTCGAACAATACAAAACACTTGAGGATATAGTTATAGAACACCAGATCAATATAAAAATGAGTGGTTTCGGTGCTTATTCTAAACTGCCGACCCACAAACGAAAAACCTTTACCAAGTTCCAATAGAAAAGATTGCAGATTTCGAATCAAAGCGGTTTCAATTTCTTTTTCATTGGCCAGTGTGGGTTGGGCGATGTTTAAAAATTCAAAAACATAAGGATCTTTAATGAAATCAGATGCATTTGTTTTTTCAATTCGCTCACTTTGTGGTAACGTTTCATTCTTATTTTGAGCCCCTAGCAAACGCTGGTAATAAAAAGTATTGATGTTGCGTTCCAACACTCTTGAACTCCAATTTTGTTCACTACATTCTTGGACATAATAGTGTCGAGCATCTGGGCTTTCTACCCTCATGATCAATCTGTGGTGAGTCCAGGTCAAATTGCTACGCAGTGCGTAGCAATTCTCCGAATCTGGATACGTAAGGTAAAACTGCCTGAAATTTCTAAGATTGGCGTATGAAAAGCCTTTGCCCAGTTCTTGAGATAAAGCAACAGAAAGCCTTTTTAGAATAGCCTCACCATAGGTTGCCTTTTGTTCGCCATGCTGCTCTTCTTCCACAATGCGTTTGCCCGTCAGCCAGTAAGCCTCTACCATAGTGGTATTAATGGTACTATATGCTTTTTGCCGTGCTTGGGCAAGTATGTTTTTTATCTCCGAAACAAAATTATTTTCTTTATGTAATTTCATACCCCAACTCTTTAAAAACGGTAAGTAAATCTATTTTGTATTGTGCTTCGCTTTCAACAGTAAATTCATCGGCAATGAGCTTCTTCCTATGTTCTTCAAACTTGTCCCTGGCAAATTTTAAGAATATCAATCACAGTACTACGAGTTTGTATTCGGCTGACTCCACACTGCCTCTCAATTTATTGGCAGACTCCCACAAGGTAACTTCTATTGCTTTTTCTTTTACTTCTTTCTTCTGCTTAGCCATTTTAGGATGTCAATATTTTAATTTTAATTGTAGACTAAGTTAAGTTTTAAATGCTCAATATCATTGTTGGTGCGTTGGGCAAAAACAAATGTACTCCGAAAGATTTCGGGCCTACGTACAATCATTTTGTCTTGTGGTTCTGTTGATTGAAAATCGTAGGTAATAATATTGTTGGGGATGTTCTACTCACGTCAGGTTTGCTATTCATAATATTCAAATGCATCTATTATATCCAGATACACACCGTCAAATCCCGCGTTCAGAATTTTTTTAATGTACGCGTCATCGTTTCCAAAAATCACATCTTGCCAATCCTTCTCCCAATACTTAACTTTATAGTTTCCCGGCCAATCAGGATTCTCATTATCCATCCATTCCGGCTTTTTTGTGTTCCACGATGCTTGCCAGTAATATCGATAATCCTCGGCTTCTCCAATAGACATATAGCAAAGCACTAAACGACTACCGCCATTTGATTTGGCTTTAAGTTGATTTATTTCAGTTAGCGTAAATACTGCCCCATCCTCAAAAAACAAATCCATGATAATTAAATCATAGTTTGTAGCCTTGATTGCATTAATCATTTCGCTCTTTGAATTAAAGCCAGAAGTATTAATCAGGTATAGAAAATTTTTTACTTTCGACAGCTCCGTGATGTTGGCAGCATTTACATTGTTTACCGTGGCTGGATAATTTGGAATAACATCTAACTCTCTTGAATTCGCCGCCAATGAAATATAGCCGGCAGCTCCGTTCTTGGAATATGAGTCGTCCATTTTTGAATGCGTTGAGCAATAATCCGTAACTAATATCGTGTTCGCATTTTTCTTTGATACATCAAGCAGTTCCTTTCGATAATTTGTTTCACCTGTTGGTGATAGCTGATCATCATTATCATATCCATAGAAAAGATCCTCCTGTCCATTTCCATTTATGGCATTGAGATACGCAACACTCAACGCTCCATCGGGCTCTCCATTTTCAGTAACCAGTTCAATGCCATTTTGTGGAACGACAATAAATGTTGGATTTGTTTGTCTGGAGTATTCACTAATAGCCACAACCAATTCACGCATTTGATCTCGGTGCAACACTGTTGACGATCCATCATCATCACCACCACATGAACCTAATAGAAAAAAGAACACGAATACGCACTTTCCAATTAACTTATACCATTTCATGTTGCGTTTAACCTGGGGGAAATCCAATGTCGTACGAATCTACATTTTCTTTCCCTTAAAATATCGTATCATCTCACCATAATTCATTCCCATAGCCAGACCCTGAATGCTCTGAGCAATTCGTTTTGCTTTGGTCTCTTGGGTTTTGGCAGAATCAATCCATTTTGAAAAATACTTCTGATGACTAGGCGGTTGCTTTTTAAATCCTTCCATGGCATTCGGTTCATCTGCAAGACATACCAAAAAGTCTTCTGACATTTCAAACTCGCTTGTATCCAATGTGATGGAGACTTTTACTTTTTCACCAATGGATTTTTCAATATGCTTACGAATAGTGGCATTCATCGGCATGATGAAATCACCTTCACCCATTGGCAATAGGGCAACTTGTTTGATGGGGAAGCTATCCAGTTTTCCTTTTACACGAAAAGATACTTTGGTTTTAGGCAACAGCTTATTGGCCTGTGATGCCGAAATGAGGATGTATGTCCAGCCGGATTTCTCGCCCTTTTCCTTAAACTTTTGCAGAACTGTGGTGAAGACAATCATGCACGAAAATTAATCTTTATGCCTGTATATGTTGAACATCCTCCAATCCTACTTTCTCACTTACCAGATAGTCACGCTTGGATTGGGACTGTGTGGAAATCATCTCAGCAAGAAATCCTGCAAGAAAAAGCTGAACGCCTACAACCAATGCTACCAACGCGAGGTAAAACAAAGGCTGCTCTGTGATGTCACGCTTCACGGGGATTTTCGAAATGAATAATGAATCAATCTTCTCCCAGAATAATTTTGCCGTGAAAATAAAACCAAACACAAAAGATATCGAACCAATAGTACCAAAAAAATGCATAGGGTTTTTGCGGAATTTTCCCACGAAGGTTATCGAAAGTAAATCCAGAAATCCTGTGATAAATCTTTTGAATCCATACTTGGTGTAACCGTACTTGCGCGCACGATGCACCACCACCTTCTCTCCTATCTTCTTATATCCGGCCCACTTGGCAATGAGTGGAATGTATCGGTGCATCTCCCCGTAAACAGAAATATTTTTAACAACAGAAACATGATACGCTTTAAGCCCGCAGTTAA
>JBBRKB010000364.1:0-4307 GCA_038218385.1 Cytophagales bacterium
AGGGGAGGTTCCGCTCTTTGCCGTAGCACCTGCTATTCGAAATGCGATTGCCAATGCTTCGGGTAGAAGGTTATATAAGTTGCCGATGTTGGGTTAGGGTAACATCGAAATTGATCTTTAACAATTTATTGAACAAAGAAATTTTAATATGTAAGCATGTAGTGAATACTGTTTCTTACAAAGATTTCAGATCGTCAATAAAAAATGAATGTAATTGAATAGATTGGGTCATGGATATTGAAGCACTTCAGGAAATCGCCCTCAAACTTAAAGGCGCAACGCAAGACATAAAGTGGGAGCACAATTTGTGTTTCAGTGTGGGTGCTAAAATGTTCCTAATGATTTCGTTGGATGAAATTCCAGCCCGGGCATCTTTTAAAACATCACCTGAAGAGTATGACGAACTGATTTCACGTGATGGAATACTACCTGCTCCGTATCTGGCACGAAACAAATGGGCTATGGCCAAAGACATTAATGCGCTCTCAAAAAAAGAGTGGATGCATTACATTGGCAAATCCTATGCGTTGGTTTTAGCAAAGTTAAGCACCAAGAGTAAGAAGGAAATTGGTTTATAATAATAGGATCAGTGCCGAAATCTTGCCAGCCCCAAAAGGAATCGCGGTCGCGCACTCTTCACCAACATATTCCGATAGAAAAAATCTTTTTGAAAAATCCCTCAGGATACAGATAGTACAGGACACACATTCGATTGAACATTCGTTTTTTGCTTACCTTACCAATACCTACTTTTGAGAATGGAACCTACATTAAAGAAGAGCAATCTTGTCAGTAAATTAAATGCTGTAAATGAGTATGAGCGGGAGCGCATACCCGAAAATAAATTAAAAGACTGGCGTAGTTTTATCGGCACGTATGCAGGCGAGCATACCGCCGGGACGGAATTTGTCCTCGGGCCTTTGTTTGTTGCCCACGGCGTAAATGCGTTTGATTTAGTTACCGGATTGCTGATTGGAAATGTTCTGGCGGTTTTAAGCTGGGCTTTTCTTACGGCCAAAATTTCTGTTTTGAAAAGGATTACCCTTTACTATCAATTGGAAAAAATTGCAGGCAAGAATTTTACACTGGTCTATAACCTTGTTAATGCAGCTATGTTTTGTTTCCTGGCAGGATCAATGATTGCTGTCTCTGCTACCGCCGTTGGAATTCCCTTCGATATACCGATGCCTACATTACAAGATGTATACCCCAATAGTGTGGGTTGGGTCATTGTGGTGTTTGCTGTTGGCTTGCTTACCACTTTAGTTGCTATGGTTGGGTTCGATCAGGTATCGAAGTTTGCCAATGTTGCCGCGCCCTGGATGATCATGATATTTATTGCTGCTGCCATTGCCGTTCTTCCGCAGTTAGGTGTGAACTCTTTAGGTGATTTTTGGACAGTAGCAAAAACAAAAATTTGGAATGGTGTTCCGCTTCCTGGTCAGGATGTGTTTACGTTTTGGCATGTGATGTTCTTTGCGTGGTTCTGCAACATGGCCATGCACATTGGGATGGCCGACATGTCATTGCTTCGCTATGCAAAGAAATGGCAATATGGATTTTCATCCGCAGCCGGAATGTTCCTGGGTCATTACATTGCGTGGATTGCGTCAGGTATTTTATATTCTTTGTTTTTACTTCAGTCGAATAACAGCACAGAGTTTGCGCCCGGTCCTGTTGCTTACAATGCGGTTGGTATAGCAGGGGCATTGTGTGTGATCATTGCCGGATGGACAACAGCCAACCCAACATTGTATCGAGCGGGTCTTGCCATACAAGCTATCAATCCAAAATGGAAAACATGGAAGGTTACTTTTGTGGTGGGATTATTCACGACAGTTGCTGCATGCTTCCCCGCATTGGTGATGAAGCTGCTTGACTTTGTGGCGCTCTATGGACTCGTCCTTATGCCCGTGGGGGCGGTGATTTTTGTTGATACGTATTGGCTGCCGAAACTCGGTTTGATAGATGAGTATGCTGAGAAGGCCGGTAAGAATTTTAACATGGCCGTTGCATTGACGTGGGTATTGACGCTTGTATTGTGTGTGGCACTCAATATGAGTTTCGGTATAGAAATTTTCTTCCTCGGTCTGCCGGGATGGTTTGTTGCTGTGGCTATTTATATAGTCGCCAGCAAAGTTTTGCAGAAACCGGTTCTTAGTAATTACAAAGCTTAAATGATTTCGTATGAATACTATTCTCAAATATCTTTCTTTCATCTGTCTTGCATTAACCATTATTCCTGCTTTTCTTGTCTTCAACGGATCTATTTCGTTGGATCAAAATAAAACCTTAATGGCTGTTGGAACCTTTGGTTGGTTTCTTACAGCCCCCTTTTGGATGAAGCAGAAAAAGAGTGATGAAGCAAAATGAATTCACATCCTGAGAAAGCAGAAGAATTTGTAAGCGACAAAGGCAGATCGCAATGGCACGACCAAACGCTATGGCTTGTGCGCACAAAAAGAGATTTCGTGGCAAAGACTATTCCCGAGTGGGAACAATTGCGCGAAGCCGCTTCCAACATTAAAGATAATGTACTTGGTAATCTCGATGAATACCTCATTCAGTTTGAGAAGAACGCTATCGCAAATGGTGTTGAAGTACTCTGGGCGAAAGATGGTGAAGAGCACAACCAACATGTCTATTCTATTTTACAAAAGCATGATGTTAAGAACCTGGTAAAAAGCAAATCCATTCTTACCGAAGAGTGTCACCTCAATCAGTTTCTTGAAACACGCGGCTATGATGTTGTTGACACGGATCTTGGTGAACGCATCATTCAATTTTTAAAACAACCCCCGAGTCATATTGTGATGCCCGCCATACATCTTAAGAAAAAAGAAATTGGTGACATCTTCCATGAAAAATTAGGAACGGCGAAAGGTGCAGACGATCCTCAATATTTAACAGAAGCTGCACGGGGACATTTGCGCGGAAAGTTCTTAGCCGCGGATGCTGCTCTTACGGGAGTGAATTTTGGAATTGCTGACACAGGTGGTGTTGTCGTTTGCACCAATGAAGGGAATGCCGACATGGGTGTGCATCTCGCACCTGTTCACATTGCCAGCATGGGCATTGAAAAAATTATTCCGAAGGCAGAACATCTGGGCGTGTTCACACGCTTGCTTGCACGCAGCGCCACAGGCCAAAGCATTACTACGTACACATCACATTTTCATAAGCCTCGCGAAGGAACAAAGATGTACATCATCCTCGTGGACAATGGACGAACAAATCAATTGGGAAGAGAAGACTTTCGTAATTCATTGAAATGTATTCGCTGTGGTGCGTGCATGAATACATGTCCCATTTACAGAAGGAGTGGAGGGTTTAGCTACGGGTCTACAGTGCCGGGGCCGATTGGCTCTATATTATCACCTAACCTTGATCTTAAAAAATATAGCTCACTTCCTTTTGCCTCTACCTTGTGTGGTTCGTGCACCGATGTGTGTCCGGTAAAAATCAACATTCATGAACAACTTTTTAAATGGCGACAAGTGATTTCTGAAAATGGCCATCAGCCGTTGATGAAAAAATTGAGCATGAAGTTCACAGGATTTTTATTTAAGCATCCTGCCTTATTCAGGTTTTCTGGAAAAATGGGCCGCACCCTGTTGAACATACTGCCACGAATATTTGTCTATAATAAATTGAACCCATGGGGCAAGGCGCGCGAACTTCCCCAAGCACCCAAAGAAAGTTTTCATGACTGGTATTTAAAAAACAAGAAGGATGCAAAGTAGTCGTGAATTTATATTGGAAGCCATCCGAAAAAATAAAGGAAGTCAACATTCCTTGACAGAACAACATTGGAAGGTAGATGCAGAAAATGATTTAGTTGAAACCTATCGCGCATCCTTACAAAAGAATGCGGGCGTTCTTGTTGTTGATAGAGATGTTGATATTAATACCTACATCGAAAAGAAATTCCACGATGCAAAAAACATTTGTTCACTTGTGGCGCACGTAAAAGGAAATGTTGATATTCAAAAAGTCCATGATCCACATGTACTGGAAAATATAGACGTAGCGATTATCAACACAACCATTGGTGTAGCGGAAAATGCTGCCAACTGGATTACCGATAAAGAGATCGTTCATCGCGCACTTCCCTTTATTGCGCAGCACCTTATTATAGTATTGAAAAAAAGTGATATAGTAAACACCATGCACCAGGCCTATCAGAAGATCAATATGAATGATGTGGGTTTTGGTGTTTTCATTGCCGGCCCATCCAAGACTGCTGATATTGAGCAGTCGCTTGTTGTAGGTGCGCATGGGCCGAGGAGTTTGACTGTTTTTGTTGT
>JBBRKB010000365.1:0-4305 GCA_038218385.1 Cytophagales bacterium
TTTTTCTGAGTATATGAAAAAGTATATTTTTGATGAATGTGACTTGAATAGTACCAGAACAACATCACTGGAAGCAATAATTCCGAACAGAGCGGCTGGTTATATAAAGAACGCTAACGATTCTATTCTAAATGCACCAAACTATATTGCGCTACGGCCCAGTGGAGCTTTCCTGTCAAGCATAAATGATTTATTGAAATGGGAAATGGACATGCAGAATAACAAATTGCTTTCTCAAAAAAATTGGAATCAAATGTGGGGTGATACAATTAAAACTCCTCTTACAATGGACAATGAAGTTATGTATTATGGTTATGGCTGGATGACAAATAAAGTAAACGGAAAGCAATTTGTACATCACGGAGGTTCATTGCCTGGTTTTAAGTCTGTTTATTTTCGTTATATCAAAGATAAAACAGCAATAATTATTTTAACTAATTCTGATAATGCAGATGCGTATGGAATTGCATTTGGAGTATCCGATTTATTGAAGACAGAAGACAAACAAAAATGAAAAAAGAAACCAACAACGGCCCTAGCCCACGTTTGAGTTCGCACGCCCGTGCCCTTGGTTGTGTGTTTTCACCAACAAGCATGCGCACGTTGAGTAAGACAACCACACTACTCCCAAAAATGAAAGAGATGATGTCTATCTTTGAATAAACATATTCATGACCTCTTTATTCGCCAAACACATCCGGACTTGATTACCGTCACATGCCGTGAATGGTAATATTCAAGTGCCCGGTTTTATTTTGATAATAATTGTTGTGGAATTTCTTGGTTCATGTTGAGGGGTAGTGAGGTGGTTCTTGATCCATGTTCAGTGCGTTTGTTGGTGGCCTCTTCACAAGCCATCCACACAACTCCAACATAGGCTTGGCACTGCTCCCAAAATGAAAACGATGAGAGATGATGTCTATCGTGGAATAAAGATTCAGAGCATTTGTTGGTGAGCTCTTTCACGAACCATCGGCACAGCACCAACAGAGGCAGGGATATATAAATGCATAGGTTACAAAGAAAATCTGTACTTGAAATCAATATCCTACTAAATTCCATAAATTTATGGGATGAAAAAGCAACGGATTTATTTTGATACTTCAGTTTTCGGAGGGTACTTCGACACGGAATTTAAGGAGTTTACCATGCCCTTTTCGAAAGGATTTTGAATGGAGAGTTCATCGTGCTATTTTCTACCATGCTGGACGAAGAATTGGAATTTGCTCCTGAAAAAATAAAATCACCCGTGGCAAAAATGGATGATAGTTATACCGAGTTCCTTAACGACAAAAATGAGGCAGTAAATTTGGCAACGGAATATATCAATGAAAAAGTCGTTGGGGAAACAAGTTATGCTGACTGTCTGCATATAGCCCTTGCAACTATATATCAGGCGGATTTACTTGTAATCTGGAACTTTAAACATATTGTAAACATTGATCGGATACGTGGCTACAATTCCATAAATATTAAAAATGGATACAGACAATTGGACATCCGTTCACCAAGAGAATTAATGAACTATGGAAACTAGAATAGAAAAAGACTTCGATGCTGTCAAATTTGCAAGAGAACAAAAAGACAGATTGAGCGCAATGTTTGCGAAAATGTCAAAGGAAGAAATTTTGGAATACTTAAAACGGAAAGGTATAGAAAGAGGTCGAATGAAAGCCAGTGCCTAACACGGCTTAAAAGGCGCCCGTGGAATACATTGGTGTTATGCTTCTTGCAAAAAAATTGTAAATTAGAGATATGGAAACAATGAGAATAGAATTACTTAATCCAAAAGCAAAGAAATTATTAATGGATTTAATGGATTTAGACTTGATTAAAATTTCGGACTCTACTTTCACCAAACAGAAATTCTTTGACCTATTAAGCGAACTGCGCCAAGACAACGTACCAACACTAGACGAAATTCAAGACGAAGTTAAAATCGTTCGGAAGCAGGTAAGAAAACGGAAATGAGGGTAATCCTTGATACCAATATTTGGATCAGCTACCTCATATCAAAGGACTTGAATTGGATAGATGAATTCGTCAAATCGAATGAATTTGAATTAATTTTTAGCGATCAATTAATTGAAGAATTTCTAATGGTAGCTAGTCGTCCAAAAATCAAAAAATACTTTGACGAGGAGAAAGTAAAAAAAGTAATTGACTGCTTTACCGAATTCGGGCTGTTGGTTGAAGTGAAGTCAAAGATAGAAAAGTGCAGAGACCCAAATGATGATTTTCTGCTTGGGCTTGCAGTTGATGGTGAAGCCAACTTTTTAATCACTGGAGACAAAGATTTGCTCAGTCTACAAAATGCTGGAAGCTGTGTAATATTGAGCTTAAAAGACTGGCAAGAGAAAGTAAAATAAAAGCGCAATGTTTGCGAAAATGTCAAAGGAAGAAATTTTGAAATACTTAAAACAGAAAGGTATAGAAAGAGGTCGAATGAAGGCCGGTGCCTTGCATATAAGCCAAATCTGAATTAAGCCACCGCACAATCCAGAGTTACGTCTACGGTTAATTATTGAGTTTAATCCACACACTCGATATCTGATTTAAATCTATGATAAGAGTATTTTGTTTTGTCGTTATATTCGGAACCGTTCAAACCTTCCCGGGTTTTAGCCAGGAAAATAATAACCAAAAAATTCAGTACACGCTATCAACAGGAATTAATGTTCAATTTTTTGCATTCGAACATTTTCTTCAGCAGCCAAATATTCCGAGATATGATGGGAATTTAATTATTGCAGGCGGAGGGAACGCTGAAGGATTTGGAGTGCCATTGAATTTAAAAATATATCACACCGCTATTACTTTGGGGCTTTCTTATGAAACGGTGTTGCGCTATGATGTTACAGTTCCAGGAGAAAAGTTTTTTGGAAACAAAGGTGGTAACAGAGATATATACGGTTTTTTTGCTGATCACCACTTCTCAATTTTTCACAATTTCGAATTTGACTCAAAGTTGCTTCCGATGATTAGAAAACCGATACCCATGTATGTGGGTATCGGTTTGAGTTTGATTAGTCCAGGTCAAGCCTATACGTATGCATGGTCTTTCTATGACCGAAAGACGCAAGCAATTGAGGAGGGCTCATCTGTGAAATTATCTTACAAAGGCATACATTTAATGTTGGGAGCAAAAATTTATAAGCAGTTTTATTTTGAAGCGAGATTTTTACGTGTGCCGCAAAATCAGAGCATGTACCACTTGTACCAATCATCGAACATGATGATTTTAAAAGGCGCTTATCAATTTGAATTGAGGAGGCGAAGGGATATCTAAGGTATAATATCACTTCCGCCAAAATCATTTTTAAAAGGCTACCACACTCAATGTACTCGTTGGTGAGCTGTCTCCATAAGTACAACCCCAAAGTCATGAAGGCTCTATTCTCGTGGAGAATGACTGGGACTGATACCAAATGATGATTTTTCGTAAATTGGGACAATGATCAAATCAGCTTATTTGGATACTTCAGTTTTTGGTGGATATTTTGACGAGGAATTCTCGGAAGATACTATTCCTTTTTTTGAACGAATAAGTGAGGAGCGGATAATCGTTATCGTTTCAGAATTGCTGGAAGATGAACTTTCCGGTGCACCAGAATTTGTCAGAGAACTTTTTAACCAGATTTTGAATCAAGGTGCTCTATTCGTGAATGTTACAAAGGAAGTCGAACAATTGGCTAACACTTACATAAGCGAGAAGGTAGTAGGTCACACGAGCTATGCTGATTGTACCCATATAGCGCTTGCAACGATTAACAAAGTAGATATTCTTGCGAGTTGGAACTTTAAACACATTGTGAACATTGACAGAATCAGGGGATATAACGCTGTCAATTTGAAGCTTGGTTATCCCATTTTAGAAATTCGAACGCCTAGGGAAATTTTCAAATATGATTAGTAAAAAGGTAAAAACCGTTAAAGGATTGGTGAAACAATTGCGATCTATAAGAGATAAAATGAACGCCGAGCTGGAGCATATGACACCTGTACAGCGCACTGAATATTTTGCAAAACTGAGAGCTAAAAGTCATTCACCACACCCAACGATTTAAAACCGATCACTAGCTTGTACAAGGGCATGGGAAAATTGGCATGTAATAGTTGGGGAATGATTGGTTTCAATTTTGGTTTTAACTGTTTCGTCCTTGCGTTACATTATCACTTCCGCCAAAACCATTTTTTAAAACGCTGCCATGCTGATGGGGTTGCCGCCTTAATACTCGTCACCTTTTTTACTTCAACAGCTTCATCACGATACAGTGAAGTTGATTTCGGTGCTGCTTGTTGCTT
>JBBRKB010000366.1:0-4304 GCA_038218385.1 Cytophagales bacterium
ATCCCGACTCAATCATACGGATGGATTGCTCAATTGATCCTTGGGTATCCATGGTATCAACTGTGGTCATAGACTGCACGCGAATAGGATTGTTTCCGCCCAATGGCACGTCACCGATTTTTACTTCAATCGTTTCCCTTCTGCTGTAGTTTACAAGGCTGTTGCAATACTTTTTTAAGGAGGCAATTTGTTGATCCACAATGCTGCTGTTTGACTACAAAATTAACCCATTATGTATGAAAATGTTTGACGGATGGTATTTTAATGTTGTTTACTTATCATTTTAAAATCTCTCCGTGTTCGTAATATTTCGATTACAAATCACCCAACTGAGGTCTGAGCACGATATCCTCCACCACAGAGCGCTGAGATAATGAATAGGTAGCAAACACCATGTTGGCAACATCTTCGGGAGGCATAAAGCGATCAGGAGGCAGATCAGTTCCACTCCAACTGTCTGTCAATGTAGCTCCCGGCATTATGGCTGTTACCCTCACACCATGCTCTTTCACTTCTTCGCGCAGGCATTTTGAGAAGCCTAAAAGGGCAAACTTTGAAATGGCATAGGAGCCACCGTTTTTATACGCCATAAAACTGGCAATGGAGCACATGTTAAAAATATGGCCGCGCTTTTCCTTCACCATTCCGGGAAGAAGGCCGCGGGTAAGATGGTATATACTCAATACATTAGTGTTCAGCATGGTCTCCAGATTTCCTTCCGGCTCGGTTGAAATTTGCCCTGGCAAAAAGACCCCTGAATTGTTGACTAACAGATCAACGGGAACGGCCAATCCTTTAACAAACTCCAGAAATTTGTTCACCTGTTCGCGATCCGATAGATCGGCCTTTAAAAAATGAAGCTTAGCACCTTTGGATTTATCTTCTACTGAATTTTTAAGCGCAGCAAGGTCAGCGTCATTTCTGGAACAGGTGGCAATATCGAATCCCGCAGAAGAAAATTTTTCTATGATAGCACGCCCAATACCTTTAGTTCCTCCCGTTATTACTGCAAGTTTTCGCATGAAATTGATTTAATTTACATTTTGGTATCTTTAGCAAGATAGTAATTGAAAGGCAATCGCTGAATTATGCTCATTAAAACAATAGGTCACTACTTCATTTTCCTTGGTCATCTTTTTGTCAACCGCGAATCTTTTAAAACGTATTATAAACTCGTTTTAGAAGAATGTATACAGGTTGGTATTGGATCCATTTTTTTGGTTGTACTCGTCTCCACTTTTATGGGGGCAGTTACTACCGTACAAACAGCGTACAATCTGGTGAGTCCACTCATACCTAAATATGTTATTTCTCAAGTGGTACGGGAAATGACGATATTGGAATTAGCACCAACCATCATCTCCGTCATTCTCGCCGGAAAAGTAGGATCCAGTATGGCGGGTGGAATGGGCACCATGCGCATCACAGAACAAATAGATGCCTTGGAAGTAATGGGTATAAATTCTGTATCCTATCTGGTGCTTCCGAAAATTATCGCATCGATTTTAATGTTCCCTATGTTGGTAATCGTGGCAGCGATATGCTCCTTAGTGGGTGGTTATTTTGTGGGCACCATGACGGGCATTATCACACCCAATGATTTCATCTATGGTATTCGGTTGGTCTTTCAAGAGTTTGGTGTCTTCTTCGCTCTTATCAAGGCGGTTGTTTTTGCTTTTCTTGTTTCATCCATTTCGTCTTACAAAGGATATTATACTACAGGAGGTGCTCTTGAAGTTGGGATAAGCAGCACGCAAGCGGTGACCTCCAGCGTTATTGCCGTTCTGATTGCCGACTACTTACTGGCTCAACTTTTTCTTGGTGGACTATGATTGAAATCAACCATATATCAAAGTCATTTGGTGATAAGGAAGTTATCAAAGATATAAGTGCGGTTTTCGAAAAAGGAAAACCGAATCTCATTATAGGTGCAAGCGGTACTGGAAAAAGTGTATTGCTAAAATGTATTGTTGGTCTCATCAAACCCGATGCAGGTGAAGTCCACTATGACAACCGCGACTTCGGCGGTGGCGACCGTGATATGAAGACTGAAATACGGCGTGAGATAGGTATGTTGTTTCAAGGTGGTGCATTGTTCGACTCAAAGACTGTAGAACAAAACGTAATGTTCCCGCTCAACATACTGACCAAGATGACTTATGAAGAAAAAATTGAACGCGTAAATTTTTGCCTGAAGCGCGTGAGCCTTGAAAACGTAAACAGGAAAATGCCTTCTGAAATAAGTGGCGGGATGAAAAAACGTGTGGGAATAGCACGTGCTATTGTGAACAATCCAAAATACCTTTTCTGTGATGAACCCAACTCAGGGCTCGATCCCCAGACTTCCATTCTAATAGATGATTTGATTGCCGACCTTACCGAAGAATTTGACACCACCACCATTGTTGTTACCCACGATATGAATTCAGTTATGGGTATTGGCGAAAACATTGCCTTCTTATACAAGGGGAAAAAACTATGGGATGGCACCAATAAAGACATTACCCATTCAGGGGTTAAAGAGGTTGATGATTTTGTGTTTGCCAATAAGGTAATGAATAGCTTGCGAGAAAGCTGAAGATTTAGCCAACCAAAGGAAGTTCAATGAAGAACGTTGTTCCTTCATTGGCTATCGTTTCAAACCCTATCTTGCCATGCATGTGTTCAATACCTTGTTTTGAAATAGCAAGGCCAAGCCCTGATCCAGAATGTTTCGTGCTAAAGTGAGGAACAAAAACACGGTCGACTAATTTAGGATCAATACCTCTCCCATTATCTTTAAACCTGATCAATACATTTTCCTCCTTCACATTAATACCAATCTCTACTTTTAAGGTGACACCGGGCCGTGCAGCTTGAAATGAATTTAAAATCAAGTTGGAAAAAATACGCCCGAGCAATTGCTCATCACCACTAATGTACACTTCACTTAATGTGGGTTTGAAAACAATCAATCCACCGTGACTATGAAGGTCCACTATACGCTTCATCAACTGAATCAATTCCAACTTTTGAATTTCAGGTTCAGGCATTTTCGCAAATGAGCTGAATGATGAAGCAATGTCATTCAGTGTATTCACTTGCGATAATAAGGAGACTACTGCTTTGGAAGTTTTCTCATGAATATCAGCGCCCGACTCAAGTGAACGCTCTAATTGTTGAAGCGTAAGTTTCATAGGTGTCAATGGATTTTTTATTTCATGAGCCACCTGTTGGGCAATTTCACGCCAGGCACGTTCACGTTGGGTTTGTTCCAACTCCGCTTTACTTTCACTCAGCTTGAATAACATTTGATTGTACTCCTTGGCCATTAATCCAATTTCATCATCGGCGTTCCAGATCAAGGGTTGATTTGTTTTTACGAGGGAAGTCCGGCTTAATGACTGTGTAATAAATTGCAGCGGAAATGTCAGCCACTTTGACACAACATACGACAAAATAATCAGCACTATAAATATCCCACTGAATACATTTAGAATGTTAGCCAAAATACTTATCTGTATTCTTTCGAGGGAATTTAAACTTTGAAAAAACGGCAGGGCTAAAATTCCCAACAGTTCGCCCCGCTGTGAAGATCGTAGCGCTGCGTAGCACGTATTAAATTCAAGATCGCCAACCTTACCGGAAGAAATGAAAAGGCTCTGACCCTGTTGTATATCTTGCATGGCCTGCGGACTTATGTAAGGAGCAATCATACCACTTTCAAAGATGAAGGGCTGGCTGCTTGCTAATAGTTTTCCATTGGGATAAAAAACATTTGCATCCAGATTAAAGAGTTTTGCCATATCCGAAAGCTGGTTTTCAAAACTCACTTGATTCACATCATCTGACTCTACATGTGATTCCAGCAAGGAGGCGACCTGTGATCCAAATGATTTTGACTTATTTAAAAATTCTGTATTCAATTGTTCACGGCTCGAGAGGCTTGTAAACTGTAAGGTTGTCACACTCACAATCAGCAGCGGCAGAAAAAAAGCGAGGTTAAGAAAAAGTTGGATGCGAGTGGAGAACGATAAGGTCTTGCCCTGAATGAAATTGACGATGCCCTGTGAAAGAATAAAAAGAAGCAATATGGAGAGACCCAGTACAAGTAAGAAAGAAAAGTTTGCAACAACATACCGGGTAGGCATAACGGGCGATGAAACAACCGCCACACGATTGCTCTCGTCTTCTTCTGCCACATGTATGTATCCTTCATGAACAATACCTTCCAAATGGATAGCAGGATCGCCTAGCATTTCCCGTTTAAAATATTTTTCGTAATTAAAACTTCCCGAACTGTACAACATTTCTTTCCCATACAC
>JBBRKB010000367.1:0-4291 GCA_038218385.1 Cytophagales bacterium
CGCACGGAAGATATCATAAAGGGTTATCAATATGAGCCGGGTCAATATGTAATAGTGGAAGCTGAGGATTTTGAAAAAGTAAAACTCAAGAGCACACGGGTTATTGAGATTGAAGGTTTTGTGATGGCTGATGAAGTGCATCCTACACTTTTTGAAGCGCCCTACTTCATTGGGCCCGATGGTGAAGTGGCAGCCAAGACGTATGGACTATTGTCGGCTACCTTAAAAGAATCGGGCAAGATTGCCGTGGGGAAAGTGGTGCTTCGCGATCGTGAAACACCTGTATTGCTCACACCGCAAGAGAATGGTATTATCATGTACCGCCTTCGCTATCTGGATGAAGTAAGAAGTATAAAAGAAGTGCCTCAGTTGCTCGAGGTGAAGGCCGATAAGGTTCAATTAAAATTGGCGAATACATTGGTTGATTCCATGACTACCAAATTTGCCAACATCGAAATGAAGGATCATTATTACGATGCTTTAAAAGAGATTATTGACGCCAAGGTTGAAGGTAAAGAGATTGTGATGGTAACAGAGGCGGAACCTGAAGTGGTCGATATCATGACGGCCCTCAAGGCAAGTATTGAATCTTCGAAAAAGCCTATGGAAAAAGCCAAAGGAAAGGCTGTGAAAGCAGAAAAGGAAAAAGCAAAGACCAAAACCAAAGCCGTGAGGAAGAAGGCCAGCTAAGGTTTATCGCCTCACGGACCTTTTAAAGGCGGTTCACTATCATTTTTCTTATTTATCAATAGAATGTACCTTTGGTGCAATGGCGAAGGTGATAAAATTTCCCGTTCCTGTTCCCGAAAAATTTGGCCTGCAGCGTGTTGATAAAAAGAAATGCAAAAATCTTGAAAAACACGGGCAGTTAAATCTTTTTATGGGTGGCGGAAAGATCGTCAAGCTTCATAAACTTTCGCCTTTCGAAGACGCGCTGCTGCACGATGATCATGATGATGTAAAAGGTGCCCGTGAACTTTATCAAAAGGCGATCGATGAAAATGATTGCGTTGAAGATGCCTATTGTAACTTTGGTATTCTAGAATATACAGAGGGCAACCATAGCAAAGCCATTGATTGCTTCACCCTTAGCTTGAAAAACGACCCGCGCCATTTTGAAGCACATTACAACCTTGCCAACCTCTATGCCGATCTGGGCAACTTCAGTCTTGCCAAGCTACATTACAAAGTGGCCATTGAAGTGGAGCCCACATTTTCCAACAGTTATTTTAATCTGGGCCTTACCTGCGCCATGACGAAAGACTACAGCCAAGCTGTGGAAGTCCTCAAGCAATACAAAGATTTTGCTTCTGATGATGAACAAAAGATTGCCAATGGACTGATTGATGTAATTACATCCTACACAGCGTAGACTGCCGTTTCCTAATTCCTTGTTAAATAATGCCTGGTAATATACAGGTCACTTGATTTTCTTCAATACTTTTCGTGCCCGCGATGTAAAGCCAGCTGAGGCATACGGCAGTTCGTCTTCTATCAAAACCACCAATTCATTTTTCAGATCGGGTTGTTCGAGCGTGAGGTCACCCAAAACACTCATAGCGAAAACACGAACGGCAATGGGTTCCTTTTTGTCTTGAAGAAATTTAAAGCACAAATTAATAACCTGTGCCTGATGCTTGCGTGGAATAGAAATGAACTGTAAAATCCTGACCGTATTCCTCTTCACGGCATCATGAACATCTGGACGTTCACAAAAATTTAGTATTTTTTTGAGGTAGGGATGAATTAATTCGGGATGCACCTCTGCACAAATGCTCATGGGCCATGCTGCTCTTTGTGTAATCCGGTAAGGACCTGCAAGATAGACATCCATCAAGTGGCTGAATTTCACCTTATCACTTCCAATGTAGTTCACAATGGTCTGGGTGTTCGTTTTGGAATGTCCTTTTTCAAGAGATCTTCGAATATCCATCTAAAGTCTAATTTGATCAATCACCGTAAGTACGAGCCAGTAAACATCTGATAGTAAGTCTTTTTGAGTCGTTCAGCTAAATTGTCATTGTATTTAAAAGAAAGACCATTATGGAATTAATTTTTATCATTCTCCCGCAATTAACGCTTCTGATTGGTCTTTGTGTGTATGCTTTTTATCAAAAGACGCACAACATTTCGCACGACTAATTCAAAAGCTCATTGGCCACAAGGGTGGCTATTGCCAGGACGATACCGAGTATAAATACATAGTATGAAAGTCTCAGATACCGAGACTTTTTAATAAGTCCTTTTCCAAGATAGTGAACGTCTTTTAGCATACTTCTTTTCAGAGCCTCTCTATCCTTTAATACTTCTTTGATTGCCTTTTCGAAATTTTCAAAACTCAGTTTATAGAGACCGCCAAAGAAGAGCGAGGACAATCTCTGCTTATCACTTTCTCCTTTCTCAAATCGCCCTTTAAGTACACTGGGTTGTGTTGCCAGCATCGCGAGGATAAGGGCAATAAGTGATGTCGACCCCAGAACAAGAGTAGGTAAAATTAGTTTTGAGCTTTCTGTAGGTCTGAATAAAAAAACAATCACCGTCATCATCAGCACCAAGGCATTGATAGCTATAAAGGTATTCGCTTTGCCCGCTGCAATACCTGTCAAGAGCAGATGATTGTGAAGCACATTCCTTAAGTTGATCTCGATTCCACGAGCACGTTTGATGGCTTTTGATTTTTCTACTTTTTGCTGCGACTTGATAAGTTGCCCTTCAAGGTCTTCCAATCTTTGCGTTTGTTCTTGTTGCTCAAGTTGCTTTCTTAATTTTTTGCTGTTTTTTTTCTTGTCCTTTTCAAGGATGGTTTTTCCGTACGGGGTATGGTAATGATGGTCTTCCATGAACGCGAGGGTATTGGCAATCCACTCTTGATCCGTCATTTCTTTTCCTGATATTAGCGTCATCTCTGCGCGCAGTTTTTCACCTTTTTCCTGGCACCGGCCAGTGGCCAGATGGTAGAGGTCAGCATCGCACAAAACATTGCTCACAAGGGATTCAGGTTGTTGGGGCGTCCGTGTTGCCAGGATGGCGTCTGTTACCTCTTTGATTTTTCGTGATGATGTGCCCCAATTGGTCAGCACTTCACGCGCCATCTGAACGCCATTTTCTTCGTGGTTGGCACTTCCAGAGATGTAGCCAATGTCGTGAAACCAGGCGGCAATCACGGCTGACTCCAGTTCATCTTCTGTGAGATTCGATTGTTTGCCAATAATATCTACAGCACTTACCACATCGAGCGTGTGGTCAAGATTGTGATAGATGTATTTTTTGAATTCGGGATGGGCAAAAGTTTCTTCAGCATATTGCCGTGCGCGCCTGATCAGTTCCGTTTCCATTCATTAGGTGGTGTGAGGGTTAAAGGTAATACTCTATTAAGACCCAATTGGGTGCCATCCCAACAAAGCTCTGTGCAGAAACGATTATGTCAATACGTTTTTAGAAAATCTGCAGCATTTATAATAGCAATGTTTTGGTATGGGTTCAAACGCAACAAATGGTCATCGCCCGAAATGATGCAATCTGCCAAACCGCCTACCGCTAACGCCAATATTTTATTATCGGAAGCATCTACACAATCTATCACTTCTGTAAATGGGATTATAAATACCGACTAAACCGCTATTGCTGCTAATAAAAGTTGCACCTCGTCTTTACTAAAGGCCTTTGAAAATTTGTTTCGCGAAAGCACAGTTTCGTATTCGGCAAGCAAGTCGGGTGATAATAATACGCTGCCATTTTTTAACACCTGCTCTAATGCCATGGCTGTAGGTGATTCTGATTTCAAAAGGGCACTGACCAAAACATTTGTGTCGATAACCACTCGCATGGTTTAAGACATTGAATCATTGATCAATTCCTGCACCTCCTCTTTCGATAGATTCTTAGAAGCAACTTCTTGCTGGATGGATTTCATTACCTGCAAGGCGGTTTGCTTTTTCGTACTAGCAAAAGACGTAAGCCAAAATTGTACAAATGTGCCCAGCTTTTCTTTGTTCTCCTGGGTTAGATCATTCAGCAGCCGTGCAGTAGCATCGGGTAATTCAAGTGAGATTGTTCGCATATCAATTGATCTTTTTAATTAAAAAAATAAAGATACAAAAGTAACACATCAACCTCACGGGTTCAATCGACATCATCATTTGGCCTTAGTATACGGAAAGTAAGCGTTTCTTACGCGTTTGTATGCTTTTTCACTCACTGCGTTTTTAACTAGAAATGCACATTATTTGTGTCAAAAACAAAAAGTCTATTCTTAGTCATTCAAGATTTCATCTAAATTTTCCTGGGTGAG
>JBBRKB010000368.1:0-4253 GCA_038218385.1 Cytophagales bacterium
AAGAACTGTTATAGAAGCAAAAAGCAAAAGTGAATTTGATTGGAATGAGCAAACAGCGATTTGTTTTGACTTAATCGTTCCAGAAGAAATTGGAGAAAAACGGTTTGAAATAATGAAACAACATTTGAGTTATTTATATAACTACAAACCCATAGTTGAAAAAAGACTAATGGAATGTAAAGTTTTAAAAATAATTAGTGGACAGAATGTAACGATAAGAGCAGCAACGGGTGAAAAGAAAGAGTATAATTACAGTGGACGTGGACTTTCAATGAAGAATGCAGAAATAAAAACAATTTGTGAATTTTTACAGGGTCAATTGAAGATTCCTGTGATAGACAACACTAATTTGGCAGGACTTTATGATTTGGAATTAAACTGGTTAAATGAGGATCCAGAAAAAATTCATGTAGAGCTGAAAAAGCTTGGGTTACAATTGGTGAGTGAAACACACGACATTGAGGTTTTGGTAATATATGATAGGTAAAAGTTACCATGAAACTTTTATTTACACACACCTAAAATAACCCCGCCAAATCACAAAACTTTCTTGGCGGGGTGTTTAATTAATTCAATTTTAATTCGTACGCCATAATCGTGTTCTTAAAGAACGTAGGCACGTAAAGCATTTTTGTTTTTTGATTGTAGTCAATATCGGCCGCGCCTATCTTTGCTTCTGTGGTATCCAATATTTTTGTCGCTTCCCCCGTTGCTTTCACATAGTAGATAGCGCCATGCCAGTTGGATACAATGTAGTCGCCGTTGCCCACCGCTACTACGCCATCAGCACCTTGTGCGGTCTCACCAATCTTGGTGAGTTTTTTATCAGCCGTAAGTTTGTAGCTCGAGCCTGCTGCAAAGTTGAGTACATAAAGACCATCTTTTATAACAAGAAGTCCATTTACACCCATCAGGTCTTCTTGCTCCAGATACACTTCGATTGCTCCATTTGTTATGCGGTATATTTTTCCTCCGCGCGTATCCGAAACATAGACGATACCTTTTGAATCAACCGTGATATCGTTTAAAAAAACAGCGCCGGGTGCTTCTATTGTTTTGGAAATTTTTCCGGTAGCAATATCAATCACCACAACGCGTGTGAGATCGGCAACATAGAGATTGTTTTTGTACATGCCCAGTCCTTTGGGTGCGTCCAGGCCGGTTACCCATTTTAGGTTTTTTATTTTTCCATCAGTCGCTACTTGAGAAATAAAACCTTCACCATCTTTTCCGTCAGGTGCGCCATCAATGTTGGCTACATATAGCACGTTGCGACCGGCATCATACAGCACGGATTCCGGTACACGAAGTAGCGAGTCAGTAGACCATTTTAAGGTGAGGGATTGGGCTGACGCAACAGAGGCCATAGCCAGCAGTATGGGGATCAAAATTTTTTTCATGATTTGTGGGGTTAAATTTTCCTAAAGATACTTCAGGATCACATACCATCAAGGGAATTGGGTAGATTTGAGAAAGCGTGCACCCGATAGGAGATAGATGGTTTTTTTCTTTCATTAATGAATGGTAATTTTCGGGTCTACTAACCTGAAATTCTATGAACACGGACAATTCCTTATATTCCATTTTTGTACAATCCCATTTCTTTCTTCGTTATTTTGTTATGATTATGCTCCTGGCCGTGATTGTTAAATCATTGGCGGGCTGGTTTGGCAACAAATCGTATACAAACCTTGATAATAAATTAAGCCTTTATCTTTTGATCTTCACCCATCTTCAACTGGTGGCGGGGCTTATTCTTTATTTCATTAGCCCGTATGTGAAATTTGATGGTGCTACCATGAGTGACAAAACACTGCGTTACTGGACTGTGGAACATGGCTTTGCTATGTTGATTGCCATAGCCCTTATTACGTTTGCCCGCATCTCTTCCAAGAAGATGGCAGATGACAGATCAAAATTCAAACGCCTGGCGGTAGTGAATATCATGGCGTTGGTAATCATCATCGGCACACTCGCTATGAGCGGACGAGGCATTATCTGATTATTTTGAACATTAAAAAAACAGAATGACCCATGCGCTATCAATGTCGTTGACTTAAGTCCTTAATATCCCTCTTGAGGGGAAGGGAGAGGTTAACAAATTGCCTAAGTCAACGACATTACATCGGCTATCGTAAAATAGTTTTTTTGATGGCTTATAATGTTTTATTTTTACAATCGACCAATCGGCTAAACACATGCGTAAACTTTGGATTGTCTTCTTGATCAGCATCAGTCATTTTGCTGTGGCTCAATCGTACGATCGGTATGAAGTAGTGACCATGGGCAAGAGCATCAACACCCATTACCATGAAGCCGCGCCTGTGATCTCTCCAGATGGCAAGGTGCTTTACTTTTTTGTGGATGGCCACCCCGAGAATACATTTGGCAAAGACGGTAGTCAGGATATATGGGTTTCACGGAAAAATGAAAATGGTGAATGGAGCCCGGCGGAACATTTAAAAGCTCCCTTTAACAATAGCCACTCTAACCAGGTGTTTACTGTATTGAACGACGGCACATTGTTCATAAAAGGAGGTAGAGGAAAAGATGAAAATGGTTTTTCACTTGTCGGTTTTGGCGGGGCGAGTGTTGAACTAAATGTTAAAGATTTTACCAAGATGAATGTCGGTAGGTTCTATGGCGCTACCATGTCGGCTGATAAAAAACACATGATCATTTATTTTAGCGAGGCAAAAGGAAGCGCCATGAGTGATCTCTATGCGAGCCATGAACAGTCAGATGGAACGTGGTCGCATCCATCGAAATTGAAAATAAACCATAGCCTTGATGATTTTGCACCTTTCATTTCACCCGATCAGAAAACATTATTCTACGCCAGTGGCCGGCCGGGACAAGGAAGACAAGGTGGCACCGATATTTACAAGACCACACGGCTGGATGATACATGGGAAAACTGGTCACCACCCGAGAACCTTGGCCGCCCTATAAATACCGCTGCTATGGATGCGTATTTTTCCATTGACGCAGCGGGCAACGTATTTGTGTCGCGTGCCAACAGTCGCATTGACGGAGGAAACCTGGATTTATTTACGTTGGTGCCAAAAGAATTCAAGGTTAATCTGATAGGTGTTGTTTTCAATGATAAGTCCAAAGAAACTATTCCTGCAGAAGTTGAGATTACCATTCCCGATACTGACCCCATGAAATTCAAGGTCACTGCATCCGGAAAATTTGAAACGCGATTGCCCGAAACAAAAAGTTATACCATCGCTGCATCGTCAGCGGGGTTTCTTCCTAAGCAGCAAACCGTAAAGCTGCCCGAGTTTGATAAAGACACCACGCTTCTCATTGACATCTACCTTACACCCATCTCAAAGAAATTAATGATTGTGGGTAATGTTTATAATATGAAGACGGATGAATTGATAGATGCCAATGTGGCCATTTCACTGAATGAAGACAAACGCGTGAAACTAAAGACCTCCGCCGTGAAAGGTATATATGAGCAAGAACTATCACGGGTAGGATGGTATACATTGGTTGGTTCTTCAGAGGGTTTTTTGAATGGTACCGATAGTATTTTTATCCCCACAACGGATATTACGCCGGTGGTTTTGGATTTGTACTTGCAACCAATTGAAGTGGGTGTGACCGTGCGCCTAAAGAATGTCTATTTTGATTTTGATAAAACGACGTTGAAATCTGAATCTTATACAGAGTTGAATAAAGTTGTTGACTTGTTGAAACAAAATTCATCACTCGAAATAGAAATTGCAGGCCATACCGACAACAAAGGTTCTGATGATTACAATCTTAACCTGTCGCAAGGACGGTGTCAATCCGTGGTTGATTATATTGTGAGCCAAGGAGTAGAAAGTTATCGGCTTACACCGCGTGGGTATGGTGAAGGTAAACCTATCGAGACAAACGATACAGATGATGGTAGAGCCAATAACCGAAGGGTAGAATTTACGGTGTTGAAAAAATAATATTGAAACCACTCGCGTTCATCCATGCTCGCGAGTGGCACGATCTAACAAATTGATTACTTAACGCCATTGCTGCGTTAATGTTGAAATACCTTTCCCAAAGTTTTTTCTTTCCTGATTGTCAGTATAACTTCGCTTTATTGTTTGAGTTAAAAATTTCGAATTGAAGTATATTCCCTTTTTTGTATTTTTTATTTGTGCGTCAGCACATGCACAAAGTAGCAGTAGCAATACCCGCAGCATTATGTACGAGGAAGCAACACATTATCCGGGAGGAATGGATGCGTTTGATAAATATGT